>VGFA01000013.1 GCA_016869025.1 Armatimonadota bacterium
GTGGACACCGGGATCCTGAGCTGGGTGAACATGTGGACCGTGACCGCCGTGGCCAGCGCCGCCACCAGCGCGGTGATCGGGTCCAACGCCGTGATCTGCTTGCCGACCAGCATGACAACGTTCCGGCTGTAGGTGAGCACGCCGGCGGCGATGGCCACCCCGCCCAGCGCAGCCCCGGCGGCAGGGCTTATCACCCCCACTGCCACAAACGGGGCCATCGCGTTGCCGACGTTGTTGGAGCCCAGCGCGTACGCCGCGTAGCAACCCACCACCACCGCGGAGTAGCGCACGGCACGGCCAAAGAGCAGCCCCCCGCCGAGTTTCCCTGCCGCCACCCGGGCAAGCAGCCGATGGAGGAGGTAAGCGGCGATCCCGGCGCCGATGGGCGCGGTCACCATCGAGGCCACCATCCGCGCAGCGATCACCGGATCGAAGCCCTTCCCCGCATACAGACCCGCTGCAATCAGCGCGCCGAAGATGGAATGGGAGGTCGAGATGGGCAGCCCGAGCCTGGTCATCACGTGGGCCGTGATGCCGGCCGCCAGCGCGGCGACGATGCTTATCTCCAACGTCAGACTGGTAAGGCGCCCCAGCGTTGGGAATACCTTCTCCCCCTCCAGGACCGCGCCCAGGAGGGCGAAGATCGCCGCCAGGACAATCGCACGGCGGTAGGCGATGATGTTGGCGCCGATCTGGGGGCCGAAGGCGTTGGCGGCGTCGTTGGCCCCGATCCCCCAGCCGAGGTAGAGGGCGGGCAGCAGTGCGATCATGTCTAGATCTTCAGGCCGATGATCAGTGCCTCAAGACGGTCGCCCGCGTCCTCCATCTCGTCGGACATCTCGGTCAGTGTCTCAAGGAACTGCTTCAGGTGGGTCTTACCGGCCAGGGGAAGGTCAGAGGTGAAGATCTGCCGGGTCATCTTCCACTCGATGCCGTCAATGAGTGATTCGGTAACGCCGAGCTTGGTCAGGCTGTCGCGGATCACCCGTTGATCAGGGGTCGAGAAGAAGTTCGTCACGGCATCGTGCAGGGCGGCATAGGCCACCTGGGTCTGCTCCTGGATCTGATGGATGTGCTCCGCGTACTCCGAGGGAATCTCGGGGCGCTGGCCCAGCAGGAAGTCGCACATCACCTCGGCGGCATCGGCGATCATGTCCATCCGTTCGACGAACTCGTGGATGTCGGACCGGAAGATCGGCAGAAACGCCCCCCGGTACAGCAGGTCAACCACCGAGCGCCGCATCTGGTCCGCGTCGGTCTCCAGGTGATCCACCTCGATCGCTCCTGCCTTGGCCTCTTCGATCCGGCCGGCCAGGTAGTCGTCCATGACGGTTCGGGCCCGCGCCACGCACTCGCCGACCTTGTCCAGGTGCTCAAGAAGCAGCTCCCGAACCTCTCCCTCCCTATCGTGCCCAAAGATGAACTTCATCGCTCTTGCCACCGCCGTCACCTCCAAGAGGCATTCCCACCGTAGGTTCGCCGGCGCGCCGGTCCCTCCTCCGCCCGACCGGACGCACTGCTGCAGGGCAGGAGCGCAGTTTGTGCGCCGCGAAGACACTGTTACTCCCTTTTTGGCTCGACATTCCGCAGCGGTCCCGGGCAATCCGGCAGGCGGTGGTGTTGGAGGCGCACAAGATGGGGACGCGGTGGTTCGGCGAACGGATCCGGCGGGTCGAGGATCCCCGGCTGCTGACCGGCAGGGGCTCCTATGTGGACGACATCCATCCCCCAAATCTGCTCCACGGGGCCGTGCTCCGAAGCCCTCATGCCCGCGCGCGGGTTGTGCGGATTGACGCCTCCAAGGCCAGGGCAATGCCCGGCGTGGCCGCGGTCTACACCCACGCAGACCTGCCGCCGCCGCTGGGGGATCCGCTACCCAGGCTCATCCCCCATCCCACCCTGATCCACCACAAGACCCAGGTGGCGCTGGCCGCGGACATTGTCCGTCACGTGGGCGAGCCGGTGGCGTTCGTGGTAGCAGAGAGTCGCTACCTGGCCGAGGACGCCCTGGAAGCCATCGAGGTTGAGTACGACCCGCTCCCTGCCGTTGTGGACCTGGAAACCGCGGCCGGGCCTGACGGCCCTCTGGTCCATGAGGATGCCGGCACCAACGTGGCCGCGCACTACACCCAGCGCGTGGGCGACCCCGAGGGTGCGTTCGCCAGCGCTCCGCGTGTCTTCCGCGAGAGGATCCGCATGGACCGGGGCACGGCCGCCTCCATGGAGACCCGCGGGGTCGTGGCGATCTGGGACGGGCGCATGCGCAACCTGGTGATCTACGACTCCACGCAGTCTCCGATCCCGATCCGGAACGGCCTGGCGCGGCTGTTCGGCCTCCCCCAGAACAACGTAAGGGTGATCGCACCCGACGTGGGCGGCGGTTTCGGGCCCAAGATCATGATGTTCTACCCCGAGGAGATCCTGGTGCCGCTGGCCGCGATGCGCCTGAACCGGCCGGTCAAGTGGATCGAGGACCGGCGCGAGAACTTCGTGGCCACAAACCAGGAACGGGAACAGATCCACGACGTCGAGATCGCGGTGGACGGCGAGGGCCGGATCCTGGGCGTGCGGACCGTCTTCCTACACGATGCGGGCGCCTACATCGCCTACGGGCTGATCGTGCCCATCGTCGCCAGCACAACGCTGGTCGGTCCCTACAGGATTCCCAACTACCACTGTGAGTTCAAGGCGGTGTTCACAAACAAGACCCAGGTGAGCCCTTACCGCGGGGCAGGCCGACCCCATGGCGTCTTCATCATGGAGCGCCTGATGGACAGGGTGGCGCGGGAGCTGGGGGTTGATCGCGCCGAGGTCCGCCGGCGCAACCTGATACAGCCCGACGAGTTCCCCTACGACACCGGGCTGATCTACCAGGACAACGCGCCGCTCATCTACGACAGCGGTAACTACCCGGCGGTACTCGAGAAGACCCTCGGGATGATCGGGTACGCCCAATGGCCACAGCAGCAGGCCGAGGCGCGCAGAGAAGGCAGAACGTTGGGCCTCGGCCTTGCCCTGTACGTGGAAGGCACCGGCATCGGTCCATACGAAGGATGCCGGATCACGGTCGAGCCGACGGGCAAGGTCTTCGCGGCGACGAGCGTGGGCACACAGGGCCAGGGGCACTTCACCGTGTTCGCCCAGATCATCGCGGACGCACTGGGCGTGGACGTGCGCGACGTCACGGTCACCACCGGCGACACAGCGGCGTTCGGATGGGGCACAGGGACGTTCGCAAGCCGCTCGGCAGTGGTGGCGGGAAGCGCGGTGGCGCTCGCGGGCCAGGCGGTGCGGGAGAAGGCCCTCACGGTCGCCTCCGGGCTCCTGGAGGCAAGTACGGACGACCTCGAACTCGCCGGGGGTAAGATCTTCGTACGCGGAGCGCCGGCGCGGTCGGTGACGCTGGGCGAGGTAGCGACTGCGGCCAACCCGCTCCGCGGAACCATCCCAAAGGAATGGGAAGGTCCGGGGCTGGAAGCCGCGCGCTACTTCGCGCCGCCTCGGGGGAGCTTCGCCGGCGGGTGTCACGCTGCGATCGTAGAGGTGGACAGGGATACAGGCGCGGTGCGCGTAGAGCGGTACGTGGTTGTCCACGACTGCGGCACCGTGATCAACCCGATGATCCTGGACGGACAGATCCAGGGCGGCGTGGCCCAGGGAATCGGCGGCGCCCTCTACGAGAGACTTGTCTACGACGAGGACGGCCAGCTCCTGACGCAGACCTTCATGGACTACCTGCTGCCGACCGCGGCCGAGGTGCCAAGGGCCGAGATCGGGCACGTCGAGACCCCGTCCCCGCTCAACCCGTTGGGCGTGAAGGGCGCGGGTGAGGCAGGTGTGATCCCGGCCGCGGCGGTCTTCGCCTCGGCACTGGACGACGCCCTGGGCACGAGAGTCGCAGAGATGCCGCTGTCGCACAGCCTCCTGCTGGAGATGCTGCGCGGCGCAGAAGCCCCGGCGGAAGATCGGAGCGTGCACTCGTGAAGCCAGCACCCTTCGAATACCTCGCGCCCCGCAGGCGCCTTGAAGCGCTGGAGGCCTTGAGCGAGTACGGCGTTGAAGCCAAGGCCTTGGCCGGCGGGCAGAGTCTGGTGCCGCTGCTGGCGATGCGCCTGGCGCGCCCGGCGGTACTGGTGGATCTGAACCGGATAAGGGATCTGGCCTTCATCCGTCCCTACAACGGGGGACTCGCGATCGGCGCCATGACGCGCCAGCGTACGGTGGAGGCCCACCGACTCGTTGTCGCCCGGGTCCCCCTGCTGGCAGAGGCCGTCCGCTGCATCGCGCACCCGCAGATCCGCGCGCGCGGCACGATCGGCGGGAGTCTGGCACACGCCGATCCGTCCTCTGAGCTGCCCGCGGCGGCCGCGGCACTGGACGCCCACTTCGTGCTTGCCAGTGTGCGCGGGGAGCGCGTGCTCAACAGCGAGCAGTTCTTCACGGGATACCTGACCACCGCCCTGGAGCCCGACGAGCTGCTGACCGAAGTGCGGCTGCCCGCGTTGCTGCCGGACGCCGGATGGGCGTTTGTCGAGATCGCCAGGCGCCACGGCGACTTCGCCCTGGCCGGCGTGGCAGCGGTCCTGCGGCTCGACGGCGATGGCCGCTGCACCGAAGCGCAGTTGGTCTTCACCGGCGTGGGACCTGGACCTGTGCGCATCCCACAGGCCGAGCAGGCGCTTCTGGGACAGCAGGTTCCTGGTCCGTCCGTTGCCGAGATGGCGCGCATCGTCCAGGACAACCTCGACCCCCCCACCGACATCCACGCCACCGCGGACTACCGCAGGCACGCCGCCGGCGTGCTGGCAGGCCGGGCCATGTTGCAGGCAGCCAATAGGACCAGGGAGCGACGATGATGCGCACCAGACGCAGGATTCCGGTGAGCCAGGCGCAGATCCACGTGCGCGTCAATGGCAGCGAGGTCACCCGAACGGTCGAGGTGCGGCGCACCCTGGCCGACTTCCTGCGCGAGGACCTGGGGCTGACCGGAACGCACGTCGGATGCGAGCACGGCGTCTGCGGAGCGTGCACGGTGCTGCTGGACGGCCGGCCGGTCAGGTCCTGCCTCCTGTTCGCGGTGCAGGCCGACGGCGCCGAGGTCACCACTGTCGAGGCGCTGGGCACGCCCGAAGCGCTCTCGCCTCTGCAGCAGGCGTTCATGGACCACCACGCGCTCCAGTGCGGCTTCTGTACGCCCGGGTTCTTGATGAGCGCGACCGCCCTGCTGCGCGATCATCCCCGGCCCTCGGACGAGTTGATCCGCGAGATGATGGGCGGGCACCTGTGTCGGTGTACGGGATACGCGGCGATCGGGGAAGCGGTGAAGACCGCCGGGGCATGACCCTTCCCCCGCGGGCCGATCCCATCGCCGCCCTTCTCATCGCCGCGCCGCTGGCGGGCCTGCGTCACCGTGAGGCGGCGGGGACCGTTCTGGCCTCGTTCGAGCGCAGCGCCTATCTGGAGATGGACGGCTGCATAGTCGCGGCTGCTGCTGCCGAACTCGACCCTGGACCATTGACGATTGGGCTGAGCGAGTTCTCTGCAGTGAAGACGGCCACCCCTGGGGAGCGGGTCGTCCTCCGGGACGGCGTACTGCGGATCGGGCAGACCGGGGTAGACCTCGGGTACGCCCGCGTCTGGGATCCGGCGCTGCCCTCCCTGCCCAATGACCTGGCGCCGGTCGCGATGAAGAACGTGCGTGAGGCGGTCGTGGACGAGCTCCGTGCCCGCAGATCCCAGTCAGGCATTACGGCGAGGAGTGTAGCGGCAGGGGGTGGCTTTCCGGAAGCGCTCGCCTGTGGGCTGGATGCGATCGCCGCGCTCCTGTCAGGAGAAGGCAGTTCCGATGCGGCGGCCCACGCGGCCGCCGCGCAGATCGCTGGCCGCGGCCCAGGATTGACGCCGTCAGGGGACGATCTCTTGACCGGTATCATGCACGCGATAACCCTGTGGCCCAGGTTGGCCGCACCGGCCGGAGGTGCGTCGCGGGTTCGGGATCTACTGGTCAACGCCGCGGTCCCACACACCACGCGCATCAGCGCCGCCTACCTGGTGACAGCCCGGCAAGGTTGGGCTTCGGAACCCTGGCACGGGCTGGTGCGTGGCATCGGCCAGGGACCGGACGCCGCTCGCGCGGCGGCCCGGCGGATTCTCCTCATCGGCGAGACCTCCGGCGCCGACGCGTTGACCGGGTTCTGCTGGGCATGGTGGCGGGTCGTGGCGTAGATGCGCTGGCGTGGATATGCGGCGGTGCTCACGGCCGCGGCACTGTGGGGCATCTCGGGCGTTGTTGCCAAGTCGCTCTTCTCCGGGAGGGTGGACCCGCTGGCTCTCGTCGAGATCCGGCTGACCGCGGCCTTCGCCCTCACCCTCGCCATCTTCTGGATCAGGCGTAGGCCGGTCCGGCTGCCCCGCGCCGAGGTCCTCCGGCTCTTGCCGCTCGGCGCGGCGATGGTCCTCGCGCAGTCCACGTACTACCTTACGATCAGCCTCGCCGATGTGGCCACGGCCATCTTTCTACAGTACACCGCGCCCGCGCTTGTCGTGGCCTACGGGATGGCGCTGCACAGGGAGCGGCTAACCGCCATCCAGGCGCTATCCGTGTCGGGCACGATCGGCGGTGCGTACCTGCTCGTTGTGGGCCCTGGAGGCCTGGCGGTCACACCGGCGGCGCTGGCTACCGGCATCGCCTCGGCCTTTGGATTCGCGGCGTGGGTTCTTGTAGGCCGGTCGCGGGCGCGCACAACCGGCTCGTGGGAGATGCTCCTGTACGCGCTGGGCACCGGCGCCGTCCTGTGGAGTCTGTTGGTGCCACCGTGGCAGGCCTACCTGCGGCCGTACAGCGCGGCCGAGTGGGGCATGATAGCGTTCATCGTTGTGGCCGCCTCCCTTGTGCCGTTCGGCCTGTTCCTGTACGGTCTGCGGTTCATAGACAGCAGGGCCGCGAGCCTGACGGCCACGATCGAACCGGTGGTCGCCACCGCGGTCGCGGCGGCCCTCATCGGAGAGACGCTCACCGGCAGGGGGATTGCCGGGGCTGCCATCATCCTGGCATCGGTGATCTTGCTTCAGGTGATGCCCGAGGTCTCGGCCAGGCAGACCTGACCGGCCGAACTGCCGATACGCGGGAGCCTACCTGGTCTGGCCTCCGACCTTGCGCGCGAGGTCCGCCAGGCCCTCGTGGAGGGCCTCCACGCCCAGGTCCACCTCGTCGCGTGCAACATTGAGGGGAGGAGCGATGAGGAGGATGTTGTACCGCCCGAAGACACAGACGCCGCGCCTCCTCAGGGTCGCGTGAAACTCCCGGAGCGGCGTCGGATCCCCTCCGTATCGCGATACCAAGGGCTCCCGGCTTTCTCTATCGCTCACCAGTTCCAGGGCGAAGAACGCGCCCAACCCTCGTGCGTCCCCCACCACGGCATGCTTGTTGTGGATCTCTCGCAGGGCGGACCGCAGCCAGCCCTCCACCTCAAGGGCCCGTGTGAGCAGGCCCTCCTCACGGTAGGCCTGCTGCACCGCCAGGGCCACGGCCACCGCAAATGGGTGGCCCGAGAAGGTATGCCCGCACCAGAGGACGTTGTTGTCGAAGTGGCGGGCCAGGGACTCGCGCACCAGAACTCCGCCCAGGGGCACATAGGCGGAGGTCACGGCCTTGGCAAAGGTGATCATGTCTGGCGTGACCCCGAAGCGTTGTGCGGCAAAGGGCGCCCCGGTGCGGCCAAATCCTGTCATGACCTCGTCAAAGATTAGGATGATCCCGTGCTGCTCCGTGATCCTCCGAACCCCCTCCAGGTACCCATCCGGGTACACGATCACGCCGTTGGTCCCTACGACCGGTTCTAAGATGAGCGCGGCGATCCGCTGGGGATCTTCATTGAGCAGGATCAGCTCCAGGTGCTCAAGGGCCCGCCGCGTCTCTTCCGCGGGCTCCTCGGTGAAGAAGGGACTCCGGTAGGGGTACGGGGCCAGGAAGTGAACCACGCCGGGAATCCCGGGCTCTGCTGCGAACCGGCGGTCATCCCCGGTGAGCGTGGCTGCTCCGTGGCTCGATCCGTGGAATGAGCGGTAGGAAGCAAGCACCTTGGGCCGCCCGGTGATGAGCCGTGCCATCTTGATGGCATCCTCATTGGCCTCCGCTCCACCGGTGGTGAAGAACGCCCTGCCTTCCTCCGGCCATGGGGCCAGTTCGATCAGGGATTGCGCAAGTTCGGCCCGTGCATCGTGAAAGAACGACGGTGCCGCGTAGCAGAGACGCTCGGCCTGGGCCTGCATCGCCCGCACGACCTTGGGGTGCGCGTGCCCCAGGTTCACCGACACCAACCCCGAAGAGAAGTCCAGGTATCGCTTGCCCTCCGCGTCGAACACGAACCGCCCTTCCCCGCGGACGATCGCAGGAGGCCGCAGCCCGGCCTGGGCCGACCAGGGCGTCAGCACGTAGCGGGCGTGCTTTGCCTGATGCTCCGATGTCTGCTCAACCATGTTCATGCCACCACCTTCCCCAACTCAAAGGGCGAGAACTACGGACCGAGGCCCTGTCAATAGAGGTTGCCCGTGCGCCGCGCGCCTGTGTAGTCAAGGTAGACAACCTTGAGATCGGTGTAGAAGTCTACGGCCACGCTCCCCTGCTCGCGCGGGCCGATGCCTGTGGCCTTGGCGCCGCCGAAGGGCAGGTGGGCTTCACCACCCACCGTGGGCTGGTTGACGTGCACGATACCGACCTCGCTGCGGTCCACGAAGCGCATGGCCGCGGTCAGATCGCGGGTATATATGGACGAGGCCAGCCCATAGCGCACGGCATTGGCGGCTTCCACCGCGGCGTAGAAGTCCGGCACCCGGCAGACCGCCAGCACCGGGCCGAAGATCTCTTCCTGGAAGATGCGCATATGCGGGGTCACGCGATCGAACACCGTGGGCGCGACGAAGCACCCCTTGGCTAGGGCACCGTCGGTGAGCCGGTGACCGCCAGTGATCAGCGCCGCGCCTTCCTGCCGGCCGATGGCGATGTCGCGCAGCACGCTCTGCACCTGCGATTCGTCCACCAGCGGACCCATCTCGGAGGTCGGGGCCGACCCGTCACCCACCACCAGCGCCGAGGCCCGATCGGCCACGGCCTCCACGAACCGATCGGCGATTCCCTGGGTGACGATCACCCGGCTGGTTGCGGTGCAGCGCTGACCGGTGGAACCGTAGGCACCCTGTACGGTCCCGGCGACGGCCAGGTCGAGATCGGCGTCGTCCAGCACCACCACCGGGTTCTTACCGCCCATCTCGGCCTGCACGCGGATGCCGCGGACCGCAGCGCGTTCGTAGAGCCGCGATCCCACGTCATTGGACCCGGTGAACGAGACAGCCCGAACCGCCTCGTGAGCCACGATCTCATCGCCCACGGTGCTGCCCGGCCCGATCACCATGTTGAGGACCCCTGGGGGCAGCCCGGCCTCGTGAAAGATCTCGACCAGTATCGTCGCGGTCCAGGGCACGAGCGTCGCCGGCTTGAGGACCACGGTGTTGCCGCAGACCAGCGCGGGTGCCATCTTCCAGATCGGGATCGCGGCCGGGAAGTTCCACGGCGTGATCAAACTCACCACGCCCAGGGGGTCGCGGCGGGTGTAGGTGAAGGTATTGGGCAGCTCGCTGGGAAGCGTTTCGCCCCGCAGGCGTCGGCCTTCGCCGGCGATGAATTCCAAGATGTTGCGGCTGCGCTGCAGCTCGCCGGTTGCCTCTGTCAGCGTCTTGCCTTCCTCCTGGGTCAGAATCCCGGCGAGGCGTGGGATCTCGCGATCGAAGATCTCCAGCGCACGGAAGAGGATGCGCCCCCGCACCGGGCCCGGGGTGTCGCGCCATCCCGGGAACGCCTCGCGCGCGGCCTCGATCGCCTCCCGCGCCTCCTCGCGGCCTGACAGCGGCACCTGGCCCAGGGTCTCGCCGGTGGCCGGGTTGCGGTTGGGGACCGTGAGGGCCCCTCTTGGAGCCTGCCACTGCCCGCCTATGAAGTTCCGGTAGACCTGCCCACCCTCTGCTTCTACCAACTTTCGCCCCTCCATCGCGCCACTCAACCTTGCTCGAGTATCCAGCCCATGGTCTTGGCAGCCAGGCGGTCCAGGGCCCGGACGGCCAGTTCCAGGTGCTCCTCCCTGGTGTCCTCGATCTTGTTGTGGGAGATGCCCTGCAGGCTCTGCACGAACAGCATCACCGTGGGCACGCCGGCTCTGGCGACCACCGCCGCATCATGAAGAGGGCCGCTGGGGAGGCGGTGCCCGGCGCCGCATGTCTCCCTGATGGCCGCATCGCAAAGCTCGATGAGCTCGGGGTGAAATGGGACCGGCTCGATGCGCCACAGATCGCCGAACTCGACCTCCACGCTTCCCTCCTGGGCGAACCGGCGGGCGGCATCCTGTGCTTCCTGCCACATCCGCGCCAGACGCCCGGCGTCCAGATGCCGCTGATCCAGGCTGATCACACACTCCTCAACCACCGATGTGACGATGCCCGGCAGGGTGGTGCAACTGCCGATTGTGCACACCCCGTCCCACCGCGCGGCTATGGAGTAGATCTCCTGGGCCATCCTGCCGGCCGCCAGGAAGGCGTCCCGGCGCCTGTCCATGGGCGTGGAACCTGAGTGTGCCGCCTGACCTGTGAACCTGACGGTGTGCCGCTCCACGCCGACCGTGCCAGTCACCGCGCCCAGCGGCAGGCCCAGGCTCTCCAGAACGGGCCCCTGTTCGATGTGCAGCTCGATGTAGGCCGCGGCTCCCGGGAGCTCCCCTCGGGCCTCGGTCACACGATCCAGGTCGAGCCCGCAGGCATTGAGGGCATCGGGCAGGGCCACGCCGTCTCTGCCGGTGAGGCCGCGTACCTCGTCTGGGTTCAGGCACCCCGCGGCCGCACTCGAGCCGAAGAGGCTGCGCCCAAAGCGGGCGCCCTCCTCATCTGCCCAGTCCACCAGGCGTACCGTTACCGGCGGCCTGTCACCAAACTCGGCGTGGATCCGGCGCAGCACCTCGAGACCTGCCAGCACGTTGAGGCAACCGTCCAGCCAGCCGCCATTGGGCACGGAGTCAATGTGCCCACCGATCAGGAGGGCCTTCTCCGATGCGCCCGCCAGGGTCGCCCAGAGATTGCCGGCCTCGTCCCTGTGCACATCAACGGGTAGGTCGGCCATCCTGTCCTTCAGCCAATCCCGGGCCCTGGCCCAGGTCTCGGTGAAGGCCACGCGCTGCGCGCCGTGCTCATCGGAAGTGAGGGACCGCAGCTCCTTGAGTTCCTGGATGGTGCGTGCCGGGCTCAACGCCTTCACGCCTCTTCTCCTCCGCGTCCTTGCCCTGATCAGGAATGCGCTGGCTCACGCCTGAGGAACCGGCCTCGACCGGGATCGCCCACGAACCGGCCGTCGCGGACTGCGATCCTCCCCCGCACCGTGACCGCGGAAGGCCGTCCGTCAATCTCCATACCCTCGAACGCGCTGTAGTCAACGTTCATGACCTGCGTCCTGGCCGAGAGCGTGCCCCGGTAGATGGGATCGTAGACGACCAGATCGGCGTCGCTTCCCACGGCGATGGTGCCCTTTCTGGGGAACAGACCAAAGAGTTTGGCTGCGCGGGTGCTGGCCGCGTCCACAAACCGATGGATGTCGAGGTGACCGCGGCTCACCCCGTAGGTGTAGAGCAGGTTCACGCGATCCTCGATGGCGGGAATGCCGTTTGGGATCTTGGTGAAGTCCCCTCTGCCCATTTCTTTCTGGACCTGGAAATCGAAGGGCGCGTGGTCAGTACCGACGGTATCAATGAACCCATGCGCAAGGGCGTTCCAAAGCGCCTGCTGGTTCCGCCTCTCGCGCAGCGGCGGCGACATCACGTACTTGGCCCCTTCAAACGCGGGCCGCTCGGCAAAGGTCTTGTCGAGGATCAGGTGGGGGATGACCGCCTCGATGTGGATGGGCACGCCCTGGGATTTGGCTCCCAGCGCGACCCGCAGGGCCGGCTCACAGGAGAGGTGCACCACGTAGCCGCGGGCACCCGTGGCGGCCAGGAAGGTAGCGAAGTGGTGGGTGCCCTCTGCCTCCACCGCCTCTGGGCGGCTCGATTCGTGCCACTCGGGGCCGGTCTTGCCCTCGGCAAGAAGCCGCTGCTGGAGGCGCAAAACGAGTTCCGCGTTCTCGCAGTGGGCCGTAACGATGACGCCCAGCTCCCTGGCCAGCGCGAGCGTCCTGAACAGCTCATCGTCATCAACCCCGAGGAAGTTCTTGTAGGCCAGGAAGACCTTGAAGGACGTGGTGCCGTCCAGGGCGATCTCGCGGAGCGCTGCGGCGGTCCGATCGTCGAACTTGGCGACCGACATGTGGAAGGAATAGTCGCAGGCGCTCTGGCCCTCGGCCTTTGACTTCCACAGAGCGTATCCCTCCAGGGCGTCCTCGGCCCGGGAGGGGCAGCACATCTCGATGTAGGTAGTGGTGCCTCCCACCAGCGCCGCCTGGCTGGCGGTGGCGTGTGTGTCCTTGCTGAAGGTCCCCATGAACGGGAGGTAGGCGTGGACATGCGGGTCTATGAAGCCGGGAAATACATACTGCCCGCCGGCATCCACCACCTCGGTACCAGGAGGGACCTCGAGGTCCTTCCCGATGCGCGTGATCGTTTCGTCCTCTGCGAAGATGTCGGCCCTGTGGCGAGAATCAGCCGTGAGGATCTCTCCGTTCTTGACAAGCAGCGGCATGCGATCACCCCACCTGTGCCGTGTCCTATGCACCGATCTCCGGGCGCAGCGGACTCCTTCTTCGCCGCCGGCAGCCGGTCCTTTCCTTGCAGCCCGAATGCCACATAGACGAGGCGGCCGCCATCCGGCGGCCGCCTCACCCTTCGAACGGGCAGCAGTAAAGGCCTGCCCGTCTAACTCCTGATCCCGCGCTCCTCGGGTGTCCCCGGCAGGATGTTGTCCAGCAGCAGCCCGAATATCGCGGCCACCGCCATGCCGGTAGAGCCAATGATGTTGATCATCTCCGCGAGCCAGGGAGCCCCGGCGATGACCACCTTCTTGGCAGCGATGCCGAACTCTGGAACACCTGTGAAGTACGCCGGGAGGCTCAGGCCCATGAAGAGGGAGAACCCGATGATGAGCAGATTCCGGTCGCTGCGAAGATCGGCCCTTGCAACCTGCTGGACGCCGATCGCCGCGATGAGCCCGAAGAGCGCGCAGTACATCGCGCCCACGACAGGCCCGGGGAGCGTCGCTGCCAGCGCCCCGAACTTGCCGAAGATACCCAGGAAGATCAGGACGAAGGCTCCTATTGTCACAACGTAGCGGCTGGCGACCCTCGTTATCCCGATCAGCCCGATGTTCTCGGAGTAGCTGGTGCTGGCGAACCCACCGAACAGCCCGGTGAAGAAGCAGCCTACGCCCTCGGCCCGGATCCCCTTGTTGATCGTGTCCTCGCTGGGATCGGAGAGCCGGCTCATGTACGAGACCGAGTGGTAGTCCCCAAACGACTCGATCATCGAGGCGAGATAGCTGGCCAGGATCGCCAGGAAGAATGCCAGGCTGAACTTAGGGAGTCCCCACGGCAGGATCCACCCCGTGCCTTCGCCCCACGGCGGGCGGAACCACTTCGACTCCCGCACGACCTGGAGACTCACATAGGCGGGGTGGTCCGGGGCAAACGTCCCTATCGAGCTGAAGAAGTACGACACTACCCAGCCTGCAAGCACGGCCAGCAGGATGGGAAACAGCCGGAACACAAGACTGGCCCGCGAGAGGAACTGCGAGAACCAGAAGATACAAATGATCACCAGCGCCGCGATCGGCCAGTACGCGCCCGCCTTGGGGGCGCCGACCTTGAACAGGGCCAGGCCGATCAGCATGATGACCGGGCCGATGACCACGGGGCTGATGAACCGGCGCAGCTTGCCGATCCAGCGGAAGTGGCCCACCGCCATCTCAACGAAGCTGCCTGTTATTATGGCGCCGGCGATGTACTGCATCGCGGCTGGCCCCTTGTACTGGCCTATTATGGCGAAGAACGGGCCGAGGAAGGAGAACGAGACCCCCTGCACGATGGGCAGGCGGGATCCCCAGTGTACCTGAAGCAGGGTGACGACGCCGGAGGCTAGCATGACCGACCCGACAAGGGTCGCGATCTGGGCCTGGTTGAGCCCCATCGCCGGCCCCAGGAGCAGCGGGACCGACACGGTGGCCCCAAACATGGTCAGGACGTGCTGTACACCCAGGAAGAAGGCTCTGCCAAACGGGCGGGGGATGTCGTCAATGCTGTAGATGAGATCCCCTCTTCGCACTTCAGCTGCCATCCATTCGCCTCCCTTCGTGGTCAGAATCCGCCCATTCCGACTTTCCTCTCCACCCCCTTTCCGTCAGGAATCGAACAGGAATCGAAGAAGCCACACGTGCGCCTTCGGTGTAATTGCCCTGGAATCGTGCATGCGTTCGACGCCGCGCAGGAGTTCCCTGCTGATCTACCCCTCGGCCGCTGGTGATGCCGGGGCCTGGCGCCCGGCCTCCCTGCGCCGCGGCAACCTGCGCTCCAGCATCTCCAGGGCATCCTGCACCTCTCCCACCACCACCTCTCGCCAGTAGGCGCCCACGCGCCCGATCTGCCGGTACTTGTGGTAGCGCCGGCGCAATAACCTGTCCGCGGACTGGTGGCCCAGGGCATCCAGCGCCGCGCGAAGATGCCGGCGCACGGATTCAGCCGCAGCATCGGGATCGGCGTGCGCGCCGCCGGGCGGTTCGGGCACGATCTCGTCAATCACGCCTAGTCTCAGCAGGTCGGGCGCCGTCAGCTTGAGCGCGGCCGCGAGGTCCTCGGCGCGCGAGACATCCCGATAGAGTATGGCGGCTGCGCCCTCGGGCGAGATGACCGAGAAGTACGCGTTCTCCAGCATCATGACCCGGTCGCCCACCGCCAGCGCGAGCGCGCCGCCGCTGCCGCCTTCGCCGATCACCACCGCCACCACGGGCGTGGGCAGGAGCGCCATCGCCTGCAGGTCGTGGGCCAGCGCCTGCGCGATCCCCCGCTGTTCGGCTTCGTACCCCGGATAGGCGCCAGGGGTGTCAATCAGGGTCACCAGCGGCAGGCGGAACTTGGCGGCCAGGTTCATGAGGCGCAGCGCCTCGCGGTAGCCCTCGGGATAGGCCATGCCCCGGCGGCGCGCAGACGCCTCCTGTGGGGTGGCACCGCGTTCCTGGCCGATCACGACCACGGCCTGACCGTCGAGTTCGCCCAGCCCGCCTACGACAGCCGGGTCGTCCCCGAACTGGCGGTCTCCGTGTAGCTCGACGAATCGGGAGAGCAGGCGCCGTATGTAGAGCAGCGCGGTAGGGCGATCCGGCCGTCGTGCGACCTGGACGATCTCCCAGGCCGGCCGGTCCGATGCCGGCTTTGTTGCGCGGGCAGGCAGCCGGCCCGCGGCCCGGCGCGCAGGCGGAGGCCGCCGCAGGTGGTGGACCAGGCACGAGACCGCCTCGCGCAGGGCGCGCCGGTCAACCAGCATGTCCACCATGCCTCCGGCGAAGAGCCGCTCGGCGCGGTGCGACCCCGGCGGCAGGGTCTCGCCGATCGTTGCCTCGATGACGCGTGGCCCGATGAACCCGATCTGCGCCCCGGGCTCAGCCACCAGCACGTCGCCCAGGGAGGCGAAGCTCGCGGCCACGCCCCCAAACGTGGGGTGGGCGAGCACCGAGATGTGGGCCAGTCCGGCGGCGTGATGGCGCCCGCGCGCCGCCGCGGTCTTGGCCATCTGCATCAGGGAAAGCATCCCCTCCTGCATACGGGCGCCGCCGCTGGACGTGACCGAAACCACGGGCCAGCGACGCCGTGTGGCGACCTCGAACGCGTCGGCAATCTTCTCCCCCACCACCGAGCCCATCGTCCCGCCGAGAAAGGTGAAGTCGAAAACGGCGAGGACCACCGGCAGCCCGTCTATCCGGGCAACGCCGGTCACGACCGCCTCGCGCAATCCGGTCTGCTTGCGGGCATCGAGCAGCCGCGCCCGGTAGGCGCGCTGATCCGTGAACTTGAGCGGGTCCACCGACACCAGTCCGCGGGCGAGTTCCTTGAACGTCCGCGGATCGGCCAGGGCTTCGATCCGGTCGCGGGCCGGCATGGAGAGGTGCCACCCGCACGAGGGGCAAAGCCACAGGGAAGACCGCAACGTGCCTAGAGCGGTCTCGGTCTGACATTCCGGACAACGTTCGGTCTCAGCCATGGTGTGTCCTCTCTGGGCTGGAGATTCTAGATCGCGCCGGCGCGGCGCATGCCCCGAACCGTCTCGGCGTCGTAGCCGAGTTCCGCCAGGATCGCGGCCGTGTGCTCTCCCAGCACCGGCGGCGGGGAAACGATGCGGCCCGGGGTCGCCGAGAGCTTCACCGGAACGCCTGTCTGCCTGATCCGACCGGCCCGCGGGTGATCCATCTCCACCACCATTATTCTGTGACGCACCTGCGGGTCGGCAAAGAGGTCCGAGAGCAGGTAGATGGGGCCGCAGGGCACCCCGGCCTCCTCGAGCCCGGCCACCCAGTCGGCCGTCGCGCGCGCGGCGAAGAGCTCCTCCAGGCGTACGATCAGCGCGTCGCGGTGCGCTACGCGGTCCGGATTGGCGCGAAACCGGGGATCGTCCGCCATCTCCGGAGCCCCCACCGCAACCACAAACCGGCCCCAGATCGCCTCGCTGCCCACGGCTACGTTAACGTACCCGTCCCGCGTCCGAAACGCCTGGTAGGGAACGATGGACGGGTGCGCGCTGCCCAGGCGCTTCGGGTTCTCGTCGGTGGCGAAGAAGTGGCCGGCCTGGTAGGTCATCCACGCCACCTGGCCGTCCAACATGGAAACGTCCACCAGTTGACCCGCTCCGGTTCGGTCGCGCACGCGCAGCGCCGCCAGGATCCCGTAGGCCGCAAACATGCCGGCGGCGATGTCGGTCACGGCGACCCCAACCTTCACAGGCGGCCCGCCCTCCTCACCCGTGATGCCCATCAGCCCTCCCATCCCCTGGAGGATGAGGTCGTAGGCCGTGCGCTCGCGGTAGGGACCGTCCTGCCCGAATCCCGAGATGGAGCAGTAGACAAGACCGGGGTTCAGGGCGCGCACGGCGGGATAGGCCAATCCCAGGCGCTCCATTATGCCCGGTCGGAAGTTCTCCACCAGCACGTCCGCCCGCGTGATGAGCCGGCCCAGCACCTGTTGACCCTCGGGCGTCTTGAGGTCGAGTGTGAGACTCTCCTTGTTGCGGTTGATGCCCATGAAGTAGGCGCTTTCACCGGCGATGAACGGAGGTCCCCACCCTCGCGTGTCGTCTCCTCCGGTGGGGACCTCGATCTTGATCACGCGGGCGCCGAAATCGCCCAGCATCAGGGTGCAGTACGGCCCGGCCAGCGCCCGGGTCAGGTCAACGACCAGGAGGCCTTCCAGGGGAGTCTTCATCCGCAGCGGGCGCCCGCGCCGTCTTCTACGCTTCCACAAACCCCACGAAACGGCAGAACGCCGCCTCGCCGCCCTTGAACCGGAACGGGAAGCAGCCCACCCAGACGCGCTGGTTGAGGATCAGGTCAATGTCCCCGCCCACGTTCTCGATGTGGAATACGCCCTTGGGGAATAGCCGGGTGTGCGTGGCCTGGTAGTCCTTCGGCCAGGGGAACGCCTGGTCCATCGTCATGCCGATCTTGGCCTCAACCTCGGGGACCAGGTCGCGTCGGGCGTCACGCACCTTGGTGTTGAACGGGTGATCTGTCGAGATGGCGTCAACGGCCATCCAGCGGATCCCGCGATCGAGTACCCAATCGCAGAACTCGGCCTGCGGGCCGGGATGGCGCAGGAACGACCGGGGCAGGTCGGGCCGGGCATCGGGGTGGGTTGCCTTGGTCGCCGGCGACCAGTCCTCGTTGTAGTAGGCGTGGTAGCCGGTGTGAATGACCAGGATGTCGCCGCGTTCGATCTTGGTGTTGTACTTCTTCTCCCACTGCTCGAAGTGCTTCGGGCCGTAGATGTCGTAGTCGCCAATCCCGAACTGCGCCAGGTCCACTATGCACGCCGGGCCCACCAGTGTGCCGATCGGGATCCCTGCCACGTCCGGCCCTGGGTCGTTGAAGTGCAGCGGCGCGTCGAGGTGCGTGGCGATGTGGTTCGTGCTGCTGATGTGCTGTGCGTTCACGCCCTCGAAGGCCATCTTCTTGACCCACTTGATCGTAGGGCCTTCGTAGTAGGCAAAGGGCGGCGAGTCCACGCTGAAGTTCTGCGAGAGATCCAGGACGCGTGCGCTTGACAGATCAAACGGCTTCATCGGTCCACCTCCGTCGGGTGCTTGTCCGTCCGTCGAGAGACTCTTCGGCAGTGCCGGCGCCATGCCTGCTGGTGACCTGCCTGGATCTGAAGGGAAACGGCGCTGCCGCGGGAAGGAGTTCTCGAGGTGAGGGCTTTGGATCTCATAATCAGGCAGGCAACGGTCGCGGGCGCGGCGCAGCCCGTGGACATCGGCGTCCGCGGTGAGCGGATCGCGCGGATCGGCCCCGCGATCGCGGAGACTTCGCCCAACGAGATTGATGCCGCCGGGCGCATGGTCACTCCCTCTCTGGTCGAGACACACGTCCATCTCGACGCCGTGCTCACCGTGGGCCAGCCCCGCCACAACCTCACCGGCTCGCTGTTCGAGGGGATCGAGATCTGGGGCGAGAGGGTCAAGACGCTCACGCGCGAGGATGTGATCCGCCGGGCGAATCAGGCCATTCGTTGGATGCTGGCCAGTGGCGTCACCCACATCCGCACGCACGTGGACGTGTGCGATCCGACGCTAATGGCTCTCAGGGCACTGCTAGAGGTCCGCGATGCCTGGCAGGGCGTGGTCACGATTCACGTAGTGGCCTTTCCGCAGCAGGGCATCTACTCGTTCCCCGACGGCGAGGCGCTGCTGGTCCGGGCGCTGGATCAGGGGGCAGACGTTGTCGGGGGCATCCCACACTGTGAGTGGACGCGCGAGTACGGCGAGCGTGCCGTCAAGACCGCGCTGCGCCTGGCCGCGGAGCGGGGCCTACGGGCGGACCTGCACTGCGACGAGACCGACGACGACCAGAGCCGGTTCCTCGAGGTGGTGGCGGCCGAGACCATCCGGTTGGGCCTGCAGGGCCGCGTGACGGCCGGCCACGCCACCGCGATGCACTCATACAACAACGCCTATGCTCACCGCTTGATCCGTTGGATGCGGCAGGCAGGCGTGCACATCGTCACCAACCCCCTCGACAACTCGGTCCTGCAGGGCCGGTTCGATGCCTACCCAATCCGGCGCGGATTCACGCGGGTCAAAGAACTGCTGGCCGCCGGCATCAACGTGTGCATTGGACACGATTCGATCATGGATCCCTGGTACCCGCTTGGTACCGGCGATCCCATGCAGGCATGCTTCGTGATGGCGCACTACGGGCAGATGTCGGGATATGAGGAGGTGCGCACCCTCCTCGAGATGGTCACCACGCGCGCGGCCGCCTGCTTCGGGCTGGACGAGTACGGGCTGGTCGAGGACCGCCAGGCCGACCTGGTGGTGTGGGACGCGCCGACGCCCGAGGACGCCGTGCGGCGCATTGCCCCGCGGGTGGCGGTCATCTCGCGCGGCCGTGTGGTGGCGCGGACGACACCGGCGCGGTCTGAGGTCATCCTGCGCGGGAACCCGGAGGCGGTCACATTTCTGCCATGACCAGCCCTACACCAGGGGTCAGGTTAGTCCCCTTCAGCGGCCATGCGGATGACCGGCTCCGCGAGGCGCTGGCCGCTCCTGATGCGGACAGGCCTGACGCCCTTTGCCGGCCTGCCTGACCTGGTTACCGGACGGACTTCCAGATCGTATCCTACTGCCCCGTACACCTGCGCCATCTTTTCCAACCCAGGCAGCACCTTGCCTCTTTCAATCTTCGCGAGCTCGGGCGGCGACATCCCGGCCGAGGCAGCGGCTTCCCGCTGCGTCAATCCGCACCGCCTGCGCAGTTCAATCAACTGCCGGGCGATCTCGTACTCCGGAGCCAGTCGCTCGAATGCATCCCTAAACCCCGAGCTGCCTAGCTCCCTCTCAAACCAGTGCCGCCAGCCTACGCTGGGAGACACCTTCCGTACGCGCCTCACTCGTGTCACCTCGCGGCGCTTCGCGCTCGCCAGTCCGTGTAGGACGACGAATCTGTGTCCCCGGGCCACGGAGCAGAGCATTCGCCTATCGCTCCCCACTGCCCGCATCTCCCAGATGCCTTGGCCCACAGGAGCCACATGTGGCCTGCCCACATCTGGACCGTACTCCACCGTCCATTTCACAATGCTCCTCCCGAGTGAAGTGGCAAGAAGAGATTAGCAAATATGCTAATTCAGGGCAAGCGTTGATACGAGGGTTCTTGACGGACAGCCGGAACCCTAACTCGAACATCGGCACACCCCGGGGGAATTCGCGGTGTCTGGCAGATGATGGGTGGGCCGCCTAGGACGCCTAGCGGCCCGCCGGTCCCTACTCTACCTCCAGGACCATCTCGATCTCAACCGCGATCCCGCGCGGCAGCGCGTTCATCCCGACCGCCGACCGGGCGTGGCGCCCGGCATCCCCGTACAGATCCACCAGCAGGTCTGAGGCGCCGTTTATGACCTCGGGCTGCTGCCCAAACTCCGGCGCGCAGTTGACCATGCCCAGCAGCTTCACCACCCGCTTCACGCGGTCGAGATCGCCCAGCGCCTCCTTCACCGAGGCCAGGCAGTTGAGCGCCACCAGCCGGGCGGCCTGGTAGCCTTCCTCCACCGGCAGATCCTGACCGACCTTGCCCAGGAACTGCATCTTCCCATCGCGGAAGGGACCGTGCCCTGCTACGAACAGCAGGTTCCCCGCGCGCACCGTGCGGACGTAGTTCGCGACGGGCCTGGGCGCGCTGGGAAGCTCCAGTCCCATCTCGGCAAGCTTGGCCTCGATCTTCATCTCGTGACACCTCCGGCAGATTCGACCGGCTACTTCGCCATTTCGGCCATCGCCTCCAGGGCCTGCTCGAAGCAGGCCATGGGCGGCCGCACCAGCCCGGCACCGACCTGGCCGACGCCCGGCATCCTGTGCGCTATCCCGGTGTTGATGCGGGGGGTAATGCCGGTGCGCACCACCTTGCGGATATCAATCCCGGTTGGGGTGCCGCGGAAGTCCAGCGGCGGCAGGCCGAAGGCCGGGTTCTCGCCGACGGTGATCTCGTACATCTCCAGGGTCGCGGCGGCTGCTTCTGCCGGGGTCCCGCCCACGAACTTCACTATGGCAGGCGCCGCGGCCATGGCGAACGCGCCGATGCCCGCGGTCTCGGTGATCGTCGAGTCTCCGATATCAGGGTTGGCATCGGCGGAGGAGAACCCGGGGAAGTACAGCCCAACCGGCACCGCGGCCGGGGCGGTGAACCAGCGGTCGCCCAGGCCTGAGACCCGGATGCCGAAGTCGGTGCCGTTGCGCGCCATGCACGTAACGACCGTGCTGCCGGCGATCCCATGCGCGGCGTCCATGGTGGCCTTGCACGCGGCCATGACCGGGTTGAGCACCGCCAGATCGTTGTCGGCGAAGTAGCGCAGCACCTGCTCCAGCGTTTCGGGAGCGAGGCCGACGCGGGCGAGGTGCGGCGCGAGCAGACGGCCGAACGTAGCCGATCCCGCCCGGTTGCGGTTGTGGCCCTCGTCGCCCATGGTGAGTTGCTGCGCGATCAGGGCCTTCACGTCGAGCCCGCCGGCGCGCTGCAGGGCTTCGCCGACCGCCGGCGCCAGGACCCCGTTGATCCAGCGCAGCCGCGCCAGGACCTCCTCGCTGTAGGCGCCGTAGCGCAGCACCTTGCCGTAGCCCTCGTTGAAGTTGGAGTACGCCCGATTGCCCCCTGCGCGGTTCTCAATGATGTAGACGGGCATTGAGGCGGTCGTCACGCCGGCCATCGGCCCCACCGCGGCGTGGTGATGGCACGGTTCAAAGCGGACCTCACCCCGCTCCACCAACGCCACCGCCTCTGCCTCGGTGTCCGCGCGGCCCTCGAGGATCAGCCCGCCGATGATCGCGCCGCGCAGCGGGCCTGACATGCGTTCCCAGGTGATGGGCGGTCCCGCGTGAAGAATCAGATCCGGCGCCATCCCCGGTATGAGATCGAGCGCGCGGCCAACACCCATCAGAACCGGTTGCGCGGCAAGGATTCGGCCGAGTGCCTCCTGATTCGCGGCGTTGATGTCCACGGCACTATCCCTCCAGTTTGTCCAGCAGATCCAGCAGGTGCTGCTTCCCCCCGGCCGGTGGTTGCCAGTCCACGGAGACCACCGGCACACCCTGGGCCTGGAGGCTTTCGGCAAACAACTCCAGCCCGACGTTGATGACCGCGGGCCGCCTCCCAAGCAGCGCGCTGATCGGCCCGATCTCGGGCCATGCCGGCGCTGCCGCGGATGCGGCAACGATCTTCTGCGATGGGCGGGCTTTCTGCGCGCCGCGCGCCTCTGTGATCAGTCGCGCCAGGCGGACCGCCTGCGCGTTGCTCTCCTCGACCAGCACCCCTGCCTCGACCAGCGCCGCGCGTTGCGCGCCGGCGCCCTGCGGATCATCGTCGGTGCCGCACACCGAACCCACGACGGCCAGGTGCCGCCCCTCACGGGACGCCTGCTCGCGGACCTCCCTGACTACCGGTGCGAGCGCGCCGGCGGGATCCGGGTGGGCGGCGTAGCCCAGAACCACGTCCAGCAGCACGATTGCGGTCTCTGGATCGGCGGCCTCCTGGCGCAGGCGCGCCAGCCGCAGGGTGGGATCGAGCATTGGGTGAAGGCGGCCCTGCGTGAACTCATCTCCACCCATGTCAATCACGGTGTGCTCCCGGCTGCGCGTCACCGGCTCAAGCGCCTCTGCGGGATCCGCGGGCGAGTTCGAGTAGACGGCGCCCAGGTACGGCCGCAGCAGCACCAGCGCCTCGTAGCAGAGGGTTCCGCCGCTGTAGAGGCCGCGCAGGTACCGCTGCTCAGCGGAGAGCCGTCTGGCCTCGCCTTCGGGCAGCGATCGGCTGGGCGGGAGCGAGGCCTCGGTGCCGCGGGCCAGTTGCACCGCGCGGCACGCTGCCTCCTCGAGGGTCGCGGCGCCCTGCACCGCTCCGGCGGGTTCCACCGTGGCCCCGACAAAGGCGGCGACGACCGGCTTGCTGCAGACGGCGGCAGCGGCGAGGATCCCCCCAGCCACCTCAGGCGCCGGCGGCTTGCTCACGAGCACGATCACGTCGGTGCCGGGGTCGAGGTCCAGTGCCCGCAGGCCCGCCAGCATGGTTACCCCGCCAACGGCCGAGGAGAGATCGCGCCCGCCCGTGCCGATAGCGTGCGTGATCCCGCCGCCGAGCCGGTGGATCAGCGATGTAACCTCCTGCAGCCCGGTGCCGGCCGCGCCGACCAGGCCTATGCGCCCTGCGCGGACCCGATTGGCAAAGCCGAGCGCGGCGCCGCCTATGATCGCCGTTCCGCAGTCCGGACCCATCATGAGCAGTCCCTGCTCGCGGCTCTGCGCCTTCAGGGCGATCTCGTGCTCGATTGGGACGTTGTCCGAGAACAGGAGGACGTGCAGGCCGGCATCCAGGGCCTCGCGCGCCACCGAATGCGCGAACCGCCCGGGGACCGAGATCAGGGCGATCGTGGCCTCGGGAAGCGCACGCGCCGCCGAGGACACCGTCTTGGGCCGGTAGGCATCACCCGTCGCTGACACCCGGCGGCGGGTGAGCGCCTGGACCGCGAACGCAGTTGCCGCCTGCGCCCCCGCCTCCGTCGCCGCCCTCGCAACAATCGCCAGATCGTCCGCCCTTGCGCCTTCGAGCCCTGGGAACTCCAGCCCTCCGGCGCGAAGGATCTCCTTGTTCGCGTCGGTCGCCATGACGACGCCGACCTCCTCCACACCGGGCAGGTCGCGCGCCTCGCGCTGTGCCAGCATCAGCGCCACGGAGTCGTAGTATGTGCTGCGGTGGATCTCACCGTAGATCGTCACGGCGCCTCCTTTGAGGATCGGGAATCGGTCTAGCGGGACGCCACACCCACCAGTGAGGCCGACTGCTGAAGCATTGCCACCGCACGGTTCAGCGGTGCGTCGCCAGGGCTTCCGATCAGTGCTCCCCCGGTGGCAACCTCCACGTCCGGGGTGAGCCCGCGGCCCTCGATGTTGCGACCCAGCGGCGTCAGGTACCGCGACACGGTCAGCCGCAGCCCGCTGCCGTCGCGCAGGCGGTAGACCGCCTGAACCGTGGCCTTGCCGTAGGTCCGCGTGCCCACCAGCTTGACGCCAGCATCCTGCAGCGCCCCTGCCACCACCTCCGAGGCGCTGGCGCTCCCGCGATCCACCAGCACCACGAGCGGCCCGTTGTGCCTGGGATCGCGCGGACGGACTGTGTACGTGGTCGCATCTCCGCGGCCGGACTCCAGGGTTACCACGACCCCGCGTTCCAGGAAGTGGCTGGCGACGTTCACCGCGGCGTCCAACAGGCCACCGGGGTTGCCCCGCAGGTCGAGCACCAGCCCCTTGGCGCCCTGCTCGAGGAGCCCGCGCAGCCCGACTGCAACTGCCTCGGACGACGCCTGGTTGAACTGCGTAATCCGCAGGTAGCCGATTCCGGAAGCCAGCACGGTGGTCGCCACCACGCGCTGCGCGATGCGGCGCCGGACCAGGGTAACGAGAATCGGTGCCGTGACCCCGAGGCGCTGGATCGTCAGAGAGACCTCCGAGCCCTCAGCACCGCGTATCATCTGGCTCACCCGCTCGAGTGAGAGACCCACGGCCGGAACACCGTCCACCGACAGAATGACGTCGCCGGCACGTAGCCCGGACTCGATCGCGGGTGACTCCTCCAGCACCTCGGTGACTACAACCTGTCCGGCCCGCTCCTCGATGACGATGCCGATGCCGACGAACTCCTCCCCGCGGATCCGGTTGTTGAGCTGGACGAGGGCATCCGGCGAGAAGAAGGCGCTGTTGGGATCACCCAGCGCGGCCACCATGCCCGAGATCGCCGCGTAGACGACGGCGATCGGCCGGGCACGGGCGAGCATCTGTACCTGCGCTATCCGGTGCAGTAACTGCTCGAGGTCGCCCCGCTCGTCCCCGGTGACCGTAAGCGCGCCCAGCGAAGCAGGGTTCTGGCCCTCCTCGCGTAGCAGGCCGCGCAGCCCGGCATCGGCGCCGCGCAGCAAGGTCTCCGGGGAAGGCAGGAACAGGCTCTCTTCCCTGAGGGTACGGTAGCTCTCGAGGAAGAGCCCGACACCGATGTCTGCGGGTTGGGCACGGGCAGGAGCAACCGGAACCCCGACCGCCAGGATCAGGGCCAGCAGAATCGGCAGGAGCCGGTGACGCATCCGCATGCCCTAGATCGCCCCGTCCACCAGCGATCGCCCAAGTGCGTACCTTAGCGACAGCACCGCCGCCAGTTCGTCGAACTCGGCCCGGGCCAGCGTCACCTCGGCCGACACCAGCGCCGTCTGCGCGTCCACCACCTCCAGGAAAGGCCCGGCCCCGGCGGCGTACCTTCCCTGTGCCAGCCGCAGCGACTCCTGTGCGAACGCAAGCCCTGCGCGGGCGCTCGCTGTGCGCGCCCGTGCGTCGAGTATTGCCAGATACGCGACGAGCCCTTGCTGCTGCACCGTCAGGCGTGTTGTCTGGATGCGCTCGCGCGCCGACGCCAGGGTTGCGGTTGCCTCAGCGACCTGGGCATCCACGCGGCCTGCATCCGAAAGCGGAAAGCTGATCGTGGTGCCGATCGAGTATATAGTCTGCGTGGAGGGCGCGAAGGCGTGCGTACCCCGGCCGTCGAGGGTCATCCGCAGGCCGCCGCTTGCCTGGGCAAGGGCCAGGGCCGCCTCCGCGGCCTCGATCTCGGCCAGCGCCCGGCGAATCTCCGGGCGCTCCTCCGTGAGCGCGGGCAGGCCCGCAGGCGTGATGGTCAGCACAGGGACTGGGGGCGCGGGCACAACCGCCACGGGCGATGGCGGCGCCTGGCCGAGGACGACGTTCAGCGATGCCTTGGCCTGGTCCACCGCGTTGCGGGCAACCAGCAACTCTCCTTCGGAAGCGGCCAGCCCTGCCTGCGCACGCACCACGTCGGACCTGGGCACCACGCCGGCCCTGAACTGTCCCTCGGCCAGGCGCAGCGCCTCGCGGCTCTGGGCAATCACCTGCTCGCGCAGCCCCACAGTGCGCTCGGCGCGCAGAAGGTTCACGTAGGCCTGGGCCACCCCGTTGGCCACGTCCTGGCGCACGGCCTCTAGTACCAGGCGTGCGGCTTTGAGGTTCGCCTCCGCCTGCCGCACGGCGTGGCCGATCTGACCGCTGTCGTAGAGCAGGTACGAGACAGAGATCGAAGTGGAGCTCGAGAAGGACGGGGTCGTGGTGGGAGTTCCGCCACCGGCCGTCGCCGCGGTGCCCGACGCGGTCACCGTAGGGCCCCGGCCGGCGCGGGCCAGCGCGACCCTGGCTTCGGCAACGGCGATCGCCTGGCGCGCGGCCGCGATGGACGGGTTGCGCTGATCGGCCGCAACGATCAGTTCGGCCAGCGAAGACGGGCGGGGCAGGGGCGTCTGGGCCAGGGCCGGGCCGCTCGACAGAGAAAGTAGAATGAATGCGATTGGAAGCGCGAGGTGGCGCATCTAATCCTCCTACACGACTGCCTGGGTCTCAGGACTTCATTCGTCGTTCCAGGTACCGAATCATCCTCTCAAAGGTCCTGGCGCGGCGCTGCGCGCGTTCCTCGTCGGTCAGGTCCGCTCCGGCACCGGCCCCTGCCGGGCCGAGACCCGGACCGAGGGCCGCTCCACCGGCTCCCTGCCCTCCTGGGACTCCCTGAGCCCGCGCGCGTTCCCGGAACTGCATCCTGGCCTCCTCCAGAGCCGCGCGCTGCTCCGCCGTGAAGACCTCGCCGACGGCGCGCACGATCGCCATTGAGGCCTCCACGTCCGATAGCGGCACATCCTTCAACGCCTTGATCAACGGTAGGACCTTGGCGATCTGTTCCCGGGAGAGCCGGGTCTCGGGCTCGCGCTCCAGGGTTCGGATTGACAGTATAACCAGAAACCCGGGGTCGCGCGGCCGCTGGGGCTGGGCGGCCGGCCGGCTCCGGGCGTAGTAGTAGAAACCTGCCCCAACTACCACAACAACTGCTGCCGTCACCCCAAACCACACCCAGAGCCGCTTCATCGCCTCGTACCCTCCCAAATCGCCGCCGGCTGACTGCGCGCGGCCGTTCCTACTCGTGGCGCAGCGCTACGATCGGATCCAGCCTGGCCGCGCGCTGCGCTGGGTAGAGCCCAAAGAACACGCCCACCGCGACCGCGAACGCGAAAGCCAGCAGCACCGCCTGCAGCGACAGCAGCGTGGCCCATCCCGCGAACCGGCTGATCAACTGTGATCCCATGACGCCTACGCCGATGCCGATCAACCCGCCGCCCACGCTGAGTGCCACCGACTCGACCAAGAACTGCAGCATGATATCGCGGCGGCGCGCGCCTACAGCCATGCGGATCCCGATCTCGCGCGTCCGCTCTGTCACCGAGACGAGCATGATGTTCATGATACCAATACCGCCCACGACCAGCGAGACCGCGGCGATTCCGCCCAGCAGCACGGTCATCGTCTGGGATACGCTCGTGAACGTCTGCAGGATGTCTGCCTGGCTGCGCACCGTGAAGTCGTTCTCCTGGTGGGGAGCTAGGCGGTGGCGCTGGCGCAGCAGCTCCGTGAGCGCCTCCTGCGCGGCTGGCATCTCCTCGGCCGAGGCCACCTGCACGTGGATGGTCCGAACGTGCGTCACGCCGAAGAGGCGGCGCTGCGCGGTCGCAAGTGGGACGAATACAATGTCGTCGCGGTCGGTGAATGAGGTAGCGCCCTTCTCCTCCATGACGCCGATCACGGTGAAGGTGATCCCGCGGATCTTGATGCGCTGCCCTATGGGCTCGGTGTCGGGGAAGAGCCGGTCGGCGACGGTCTTCCCCACCACGGCAACCTTGGCCCGGCTACGCATCTCCTGCTCGGTGAAGAACTCCCCCCGTGCAGGCCGGAAGTTGCGCACCTCCTGGAACTCCGGGGTAACGCCCGAGATCTGGCTGATCACGTTCTCGGCCCGAAAGACCACCTGTGCCTGCCTCGAGTACTCGGCGCTGACGCCGGTCACGCCGGGGGTCGTCTTGCGGATCTCCTCGGCGTCCTCGATGTTCAGCGTCTGTACTGGATCGCCCCGGACGATCCGGGCGATCTGCGCCTGCCCGGCGAAGACCGTCAGCAGGTTGCTGCCCAGGGCCTGCACCTGATCGGTGACCGCACGGCGGGCACCCTGGCCGATCGCGACCATGGCGATCACAGCGCCGACCCCAATGATCACGCCCAGCGCCGTCAGGAGCGAGCGCAGAGGGTTCGCCGCCATCGCGCGCACCGCGATCCGGAAGCTTGCCCCAAGCGTCATGGCTGCACCGGCCCCCGTGCGACCACGGTACGCAACCGCACCGGAACATCGCCCACGATGTGGCCGTCCCGGAACAGAACGTGCCGCCGGGCGTGCGCCGCGATGTCGGCCTCGTGGGTAACCAGGATTACCGTGATCCCCTGCTGCGAGAGCCGATCGAGCACACCCATGATCTCGCCCGCGGTGGAGGAGTCGAGGTTGCCGGTCGGCTCGTCCGCCAGGATGATTGCAGGGGAGTTGACCAGCGCCCTGGCAATGGCGACGCGCTGCTGTTCGCCTCCTGAGAGCTGTGTGGGCAGGTGCCCGGCCCGCGCGCCCAGGCCCACCGAATCGAGCGCCGCGCGCGCGCGGGCACGTCGGTCCGGAACGCCAGCATACACCAGCGGCAGCTCTACGTTCTCGATCGCAGGCGTACGCGGCAGTAGGTTGAACGACTGGAACACGAAGCCCAGCCGCCGGTTGCGCAACCGGGCCAGCGCCTCGTCGCCCAGCGTGGTCACGTCGGTCCCGTCCAGCAGATAGGTGCCTGCGGTAGGCCGGTCCAGGCATCCCAGGATGTTCATGCAGGTGGACTTGCCCGATCCGCTGGGTCCCATGATGGCCACGAACTCGCCGGGCTCGATCGCCAGCGAGATGCCGCGCAGCGCGTGGACCTCCACCCCGTCCATGCGGTAGATCTTATCGACGTTCCTGACCTGAATCAGCGACATCGGGGAAGGCGCTAGCGCCTCGCCGGCGGACGAACCGGCATGAACGGGCTGGCCGGCTGCGTCCGCGTGGCGTTGCCGCCCTGGCGGCGCGAAGGCCCGAGGTAGACCGTCTGCCCCTGCTCGACGCCGCGCACGATCTCCACCTGCCGGCCGTCGCTGGCCCCGGTCTCGACCACTACCGGGATGAGCTTGCCATTCTCGATGATGATGAGCACCTTTGCATCCTGACCGCGCACCGCCTCCGCGGGCACAAGTAGCACGCCCTGCCTCTCGGTGATGACGAACTCGGCATCCAGGGTCATTCCCAGACGCAGGTCCCCTCCTGGGTCTTCAACCTCTACCATGACCTGGTACTGGGTCACGTTCTGGACGACCGAGGCCTGGGGCGCGATGCGGGCCACCTTGCCGTTGAAGGTGCGCCGCGGCAGCGCATCCGCGGTGACCCGCACCGCCAGGCCCGGCGCGATCTGCGCTATGTCGGATTCGTCCACGCCGACCTCGGCCTGTACAACACGCACGTCGGCAATCACCATCACGAGCGTGCCGCCGGCTCCGGTGCCGCCGATCACGCTCTGTCCCACCTGCACGAGCTGTCGCGCAACGATCCCTGCGATCGGGGCCAGAATCCGCGTCTCGCCCAGCCGGTCGCGCGCCTGTGCCAGTTGCGCTCGGACGTTGCGCACCTGGGCATCGGCCGCCGCCACGTCCGCGGCCTGCACGTCCACCTGCAGCAACGCGGCCCTGGCCTGCGCCAGCGCCGCCTCGGCCTGCCGAACCTGGGCGCCGGCCACCTCGATCTCCTCGGGCCGGCTGCCAGCGGTGATCTCCCGCAGGCGCGCCTGCGCGGACCTGAGCTGGGCCTGGGCCACGTCGTGCTGGTTCTGCACCTGATCCAGCTGCGCACGGGAGACCAGGCCGTCGGCGAACAGGTCGCGCGTTCTGGCCAGGTTCGCGCGCGCCAGTTCCGCGGAGAGCTCGGCCTGCCGCAGGGCTTCTCGCGCCTGATCGAGCTGCTCGGGTCGCGAGCCGGCCACTACCTGTGCGAGGCGCGCCCGCGCGGTGGCCAACGAGGCCTCGGCCTCGGCCACGCGCGTCCGCGTCTGCGCGCGGGTCAGACCCAGCTGGCTGCGGGCCTGCTCGAGCCGGGCCTGCGCCGAGGCAAGCTGCGCGGTTCGGGTCTCGTGCTCGGCTCGGGCATCGCGGTCGTCAATGACCACGAGCAGCTGGCCCCTGGACACCCGGTCGCCTTCCTGCACGTGCACCTCGACAACGGTGCCGGTGGCGCGAGACCGGACCTCCACCTGCGAGTACGGCTTCAGCGTTCCGGTGGACGATACACTGTGGGTAAGGCTGCCGCGCGTTACCCGCGCGGTGCGGGGTCCTTCATCAACTGGCCTCAGGGCCGCGCGGCCGCGGTAGATCCAGGCCCCGCCGGCGATGATGGCCGCCACAACCACAATGACGACGATACGCTTCACTCCGGTCCTCCGGATGCAAGACTCTTCTTAGTTTGACGCCGGGCTCAGGAGCCGCGTTGAGTCGCCTCGACCAGGAGCACGGCCTCGCCGTCCAGCACCACCTCGTCGCGCTGGTTGACGCAGGACGTCCGGAGCCGAAGACGCCGCCGTTCGGCGTCGTAGGCGACGACCTCGGCGGTCGCCGTGATTGTATCACCGATGCGGACCGGTTTGAGGAAGGTGAGCGTCTGGCTGAGGTAGATGCCGCCAGGGCCGGGCAGGTACATGCCCAGGACCGCCGAGATCAATCCGGCGGTCAGCATGCCGTGGGCGATCCGTCCCCCGAACCGGCTGGCGGATGCGAACTCGGGGTCCATGTGCAGCGGGTTGTGGTCTCCGGTCAGGTGGGCGTACGCCTCGACGTCGGCCTCGGTGACGGTTCTTGTAACGGAGGCCTTCTGCCCTGGGGCGAAACTCATCGCGCGGTCCAACCCGCGTCCATCGTCAGTGCTGCCCCCGTGACCATGGCCGCTGCATCCGAGCACAGATACACCACCATCGCGGCAACCTCATCGGGCTCGATCATGCGCCTGACCGCGTGGGTCCCAAGCATGATGCGCTCCACGACGTCGGCCTCAGGGATCCCGTGCACCCGGGCCTGATCCGCGATCTGGCCTTCCACCAGCGGAGTACGCACGTAGCCCGGGCAGATCGCGTTCACGGTTACACCGTGCTCGGCCACCTCCCAGGCGGCGACCTTGGTGAAACCCACCACGCCGTGCTTGGCAGACACGTAGGCCGACTTGAACGGCGAGGCCACCAGGCCGTGCGCCGAGGCGATGTTGACGATCCGGCCCCAGCGCCGGCGGATCATGTGCGGCAGCGCGTACTTGGTGCACAGAAACGTGCCGCGCAGCAGCACGCCTATCAGCAGGTCCCACTTGTCCTCGGGATAGTCCACGATCGGCGCCACGTACTGCAGCCCGGCGTTGTTGACCAGAATGTCCAGTCCCCCGAAGGCGGCTGCGGCCGCTTCCACCATGGCGCGCACATCGTCGGACCGGGCGACGTCCGTGCGCACGAAACGCGCGATGCCCCCTGTGGCCACGATGGCCTCGGCTGCCTGCCGGCCCTGCGCCGCATCAAGGTCGGCTATGCAGACCGACGCGCCGGCGCGGGCCAGGCCCTGCGCGACGGCGCGCCCGATGCCGCTGGCCGCGCCGGTGACGACCGCGGCCTTCCCGTGGAGAAAATCCGCCTCGAGAGTACCCATGCCGCCTGCCGGCTAGAGCCGCAGGTACGCCTCCTTGACGTGCGGGCTGTCGAGCAGGTCGCGTCCTGTGCCCTGGAGGACGATCCGGCCGTTCTCCATCACGTACGCCCGGCCAGCCAGGCGAAGACTCTGTCGGACGTTCTGTTCGATGAGCAGCACCGAGACCCCGCTCTGGCTGACCTCTCGCAGGGCCGCGAAAACGGCCTGCACCATGAGCGGGCTCAACCCGTGGCTCGGCTCGTCCACGAGCAGCACCTCGGGCCGGCTCATCAACGCCCGCGCGATCGCGACCATCTGCTGCTCCCCGCCCGACAGCGTGCCGGCGATCTGCGACCGTCGGTCGGCCAGCCGCGGGAACAACCGGTAGACCTCTGCCAGGGTCTGCTCCGCGCGCGCCCAGGCCGCCGGCCGGGCGAACGCCCCGAGATCTAGGTTGTCCTGCACGGTCATCATCGGGAACAGCTCGCGTGCCTCGGGCACATGGGCGATGCCGCGCGCAACGATCTCGGCCGGCCGCCGCCCTGCGATCTCGGCCCCGCGGAACCGGATCGTTCCGCCGGTCGGGCGGATCAGCCCTGAGATCGTGCGCAACAGCGTGGTCTTGCCGGCGCCGTTGGCGCCGATGAGGGCCACAAACTCGCCGTCCGCCATATGAAGATCCAGGCCCCAGAGCACCTGCACCTTGCCGTACCCGGCCTGCAGGCCGCGCACCTCAAGCACCGCCGGCCTCCTCCGAACCCAGGTACGCCTCGATGACCATGGGGTTGGCCGTCACGTCCGTATAGCTACCCTCGGCGATCTTCTCGCCGAAGTCCATGACGATCACGCGGTCGGCCAGGTCGCGAACGACCCGCATGACGTGTTCGATGAACAGCACCGCGACCCCGCTCTCCCGAACCGAGCGGACCACGGCCAGCATCTCGTCGGCCTCGTGCGGCAGCAACCCGGCCATGACCTCGTCGAGCAGCAGCACTCGGGGCGAGGTGGCGATCGCGCGGGCCATCTCCACCCGCTTCTCCCAGGCCAGGGTGAGGTCACGCGCCGGCATCGCGGCCCGGCCGGCAAGGCCCGTGAGGGCGAGAACTTCGTCGGTCCGCCTGCGCGCCTCGGCTAGCGAGCGCTGGCGGCTGCCGAACAGCGCGCCGACCATCAGGTTGTCGCGGACCGTCATCTCGGGAAACGGCTGGACGACCTGGAACGCGCGGCCCAGGCCGAGGTGGCAGCGGTCCTCGGCCGGAAGATGTGTGATGTCTACGCCGTCGAGCACGACGCGGCCCTCGTCGGCAGGGAACACGCCGGACAGCAGGTTCAACACGGTCGTCTTGCCGGCGCCGTTGGGGCCGATGATGGCGAGGATCTCCCCTGGATCCAGGTGGAAGTCGAGGCGCCGCACCGCGGCGACGCCGCCGAATCGCTTGGAAAGGCTAGTCGCCGCCAGCAGCATCGCGCGACCGCCGATTCCAGAGGCTCACCAGTCCGCCCGGGAGGTATAGGATGACCAGCATCAGGATCACCCCGTAGACCGCCAGGTACCCTTCACGCAGCACCAGCCGCAGTCCCTCTTCAAGACTGCGCAGGATGATAGCACCGAGCACAGGCCCTGCCGTTGTGTAGACTCCGCCGAAGATCGCGGTCGCCAGCGCGGTTACCGACAGCCCGATTCCGAACGTGTCCTCTGGGATGACGAAGAACAGCCGACTCGTGGCGTAGGCGCCCACCATCCCTGTCAGGGCCGCCGACAGGGCGAATGCGAGGAGCTTGGTCCGCACCACCGGCACGCCGAGAACCCGAGCGGTCAGCTCGCCCTGGCGGATCGCGGTGAAGGCGTAGTGGAGCCGGCTGTGGCGGATCGCCAGGCTGGCGGCGACCACGAGCAGCAAGACGCAAAGGCCCAGGTAGTACAGCCCGGTCTGGTGCCCGCCCAGCAGAGGCGGCGCGGTCAGTCCCACCGCACCTCCGGTGAGATCCAGCGGCAGTTCTTTGAAGATCACCTTGACGACTTCGGCAAACGCCAGCGTGGCGATGGCGAAGTACAGCCCGTGCAGCCGCAGCGTGACGACTCCCAAACCCAAGCTGACCGCCCCGGCCACGAGCGGCCCCAGCAGGAACGCCACCGGCAGCGGGACACCGCGAAGCGCCGCCATCGTGTACGCGTAGGCGCCGAGTCCGAAGAACGCCGCCGGCGCCAGCGAGAGCTGCCCGGTGCGGGCCTGGATGTCCCAGGCCAGAGCCGCTGCCGCGTTGATGAGGACGAACGTGGCCACCTGCACCACGTACTGCTGGTAGCCGCCGGCCGGGATCAGCGGCACCAGGAGCGCCGCCACCACCACCGTCGGTCCGACCCACCTCATGCCGTCCTCCATGAGCGCCACACCAGCGTGAAGAAGATGAGTAGGAAGAAGACGGCCTCTGCCGCGCCGCCGCCGCCCGGGACGTATGTGCGCACGAACGCCTCCGCCGTCGCCAGGACGAGCGACGCCCACAGCACGCCGGTCAGGTTCCCCAGGCCCGCCATCACTATGATCGCGAACGCCTTGAGGACGAACCCGAATCCCATGTGCGGGCTGGCGCCGATCCGCACCAGGACCATCGAGCCGGCGATCGCGGCCAGCGCCGAGGCGATGCCGAAGGTCAGCAGGTATATCCGGTCCACGTCCAAGCCAACCAGGTGCGCACCGGTACGGTTCTGGGCCACCGCGCGGATGCTCTTGCCGACGCCGGTCCGGTACAGGACGGCGTACATGCCGGCCAGCAGCGTGACCGATACGACGAGCGTGACCAGCGGGGCTACGCCCACCGAGACCGGGCCCAGCGTCACCACGGTGAGCTGGTAGGCGGTGTGGACCACGCGGGGCGTGGCGCCGAACACCAAGATCGCCAGGTTCTGCAGCGTGATGCCTATCCCGAAGGTAAGCAGCAGGGCGTTGAGCTCTGGGGCGAGCAGCACGCGACGGATGCTGGCATGGTAGATCGCTCCGCTCGCCGCGAACATGACGGCGCCGGCAGGCACCAGCGATGCGATGGGATCTATCCCGGCCAGCACGCTCAGCCAGTAGGCGACAAACGCGCCGACCATCAGGAACTCGCCGTGGGCGAAGTTCACGATGTGGAGCACCCCGACCGCCAGGGCCAGGCCGGCCGATGCCAGCGCGTAGGTCCCGCTCTGAATCAGCGCGTTGGCCAGGGTCTGAAGGAAGAGCTCCATCACGCCGTCCCGGCCGCCCGCCAGTACACGGACGGGCGGCCAGGGGTCTCTACTCCTACCGCCAGCGCCACGCCAGCGGGCCGGCGGCCATGGACTTGGGCCATACAGGCACCCGCCGCCCTTCCCGGAACTGGAACACCATCCACAGGTCTGAGTCGAACCCCTGGTATACGCTGGGACTCAGCCGGCTGGGCTTGAACCGCAGTTTCCCAAGGGGCGTATCCGCGTCGGTCCTGGCCAGTTCGGCCGCGACCCGGTCACGGTCGGTCGTGCCGGCCTTGTTCATCGCCGCTGCCAGGGTCGTGAGCGTCACGAAGCCCATCGGCGCCATGTACTCCTCGGTCAGCCCCCCGTACTTGGCCTGGTACTTCTTGACGAACTCCTTGGAGGCGGGCAGCGGGCTGGCCGACGTCCACCCGGCCATCCCGGCGACGTCACGGGCTACGGGATTGCCCTCGTAGCCCACCGGCCAAGATGCCGGCGTTCCAAAGATCAGCCGCGGCTTGAAGCCGACCTCGCGGGATTGCACCGCGATCGGCAGCGCGTCGGCGTCGAACCCGATCCAGAACAGCACGTCCACCGGATGGCGCTTCGCGCGCGACAGCAGCGCGGTGAAGTCGCCCGACCCGCTCTTGAACGATTCCATGAACGGCACGTCAAACCCACGCTTGATCAACTCGGCGCGGGTGTCTCCGATGCCCGCCGACCCGAAGGGGCCGTCCTCGTAGAGCATGGCAATGGTGGACGCTCCGGTGCCGGTCCGCACGAACTCCATGAAGCTGAAGACCGCCTCCATGTTGTGGTACGCCCACGGATGATAATGGAAGAGATACTTGTAGCCCTCGAAGCCGCGTTCGACCAGGGGTGAGGCCGCGCCCAGCATCGCGATCAGCGGTTCATGGAGCTTCGCCGGCCCGACGATGCTGACGCCCACCGCGCTGCCGAAGATACCGGTGATCGCGTGGACCCGGTCCACAGTAACGAACTTGGTGAAGATCGGCACCGCCTTGGCCGGCAGGTTGCCGTCGTCCTCGATGAAGATCTGCAGCCGGCGGCCCAGCACACCGCCGGCCTTGTTGATCTCGTCCAGGGCCAGCCGGTAGCCGGCCTCGGCCGCCTTTCCGCTGGCCGAGGCCGGACCGGTCAGCGGCAGCGAGATGCCGATCCGGACCTGCTCACGCTGCGCCATGCCTTCCGTCCCTGCCATGGCCAGCAGGGCCACCACCACGAATGCGACCGCAAGCGTTCTCATCCTCCACCTCCATGGGTGCCGTCCTCGACCAGGAACTCGATCACGAGCCGGTTGAACTCCGCCGCCTGCTCCCAGAAGAAGAGGTGCGACGAGCCCTCGAAGAGATGCAGGCGGGCATGTGGGATACCATCGGCCAGCAGCGCCGCGTTCGCGGACGGCACGACTCGGTCTCCGGTACCGTGGCAAACGAGCGTGGGCGCGCGGATCGCGCGCAGCCGGTCCGCGGCGTCGTGCGCGGCGGCCGCGCCGAGCTGGCGGTGATAGGCGTACAGCGGCTGGGGATGCTCCAGGCGCCATGCGATGTGTGCCTCGATCGCGTCCGGGCAGGCCGCCCGGTACGCCTCGGCGGTCATCAGTTCGAGCGATCGCAGGAGGTCGGTCCGAGGGTCGCCCGTCCGATTGACCATTATGTCCACGGCCTCCTGGGGAATCGGCACGCTTCTGGGCCCGCCATGCGACGTGCAGCAGAGCACCAGGCGGTCCAGCCGGTCCGGATGTCGCAGGGCGAACTCCTGGGCGACGAACCCGCCCATCGAGGCGCCGACCACGTGCGCGCTCGCGATCTCCAGCGCGTCCAGTAATCCGGCCAGGTCGTCGGCGAACATCGCGGTCGAGTACGGTTCGTCCGGCTTCGCCGACTGCCCGGCACCGCGGTTGTCCACCGCGATGACGTCGAACCGCCCGGCCAGCGCCAGCATCTGGTGATGCCAGAGGCGGTGGTCGCCGCCCAGCCCGGGCACCAGCACGACGGCGGGCCCGTCTCCTGTCCGCTCGTAGTGGAGCGTGATCGCGCCCACTGTCGCCTGCGGCATCGGCCTAGGCCTTCCCGGCCTTCCCGTATGTCTCGCGCAGCACGCGTTTGAGCACCTTGCCCGCGGCGTTGCGCGGCAGCGTCTCGACAAACACCACCCGCCTGGGGATCTTGTACCTGGCAAGCCGGCCCTGGCAGGCGGCGATGATTCCCTCGGGCTCGGTTTGGGCCCCGGGCTTGAGCACCACGAGCGCCATAGCCGCCTCGCCCCAGCGGGCGTCGGGAATGCCGATCACCGCAGCGTCGAGAACCGCCGGATGCTGGTAGAGGACCTGCTCCACCTCTGCAGGGTAGATGTTCTCCCCGCCCGATATGATCATGTCCTTCTTTCGGTCGGCCACGTACAGGAAACCATCGTCGGCGGCGTAGCCCAGGTCGCCGGTGTGGAACCACCAGCCACGGTAGTCCCCGCCCGACGCCGCAGGGTCGTCCGGCCGCTCCGGCGGTGAAAAGACCTCTGCGGTGGCCTCGGGCAGCCCCCAGTAGCCGGAGAACAGGTTGGGTCCGCGCAGGCAGATTTCCCCGATCTCACCCGGCGGGAGGTCGCGTCCGGCATCGTCCACTACGCGCGCCTCTACGTGCAGGGTCGGCGGACCGACCGAGCCCTTCTTGCGGAACGCGTCCTCCGGAGGCAGCAGCGTGGCCGTGGGTGCTGTCTCGGTCAGCCCGAAGCCCTGCTGGAGAAGCAGGCCGCGCCGCTCGAACTCCTCGATCACCGGGAGCGGGCAGGGCGCGCCCCCGACGCCGAACCGGACGCCATGGTGGTCGCCCTGCCCGAAGGCGGGTGTCTGCAGCAGCGCCTGGTAGATAGCCGGCACGCCGAACATCGCGGTCACCCCTTCGGCCCGCAGCAGCCGGCAGGTCTCCTCCGGGTCGAAGGTGCGCTGTATGACCAGCCGGCCGCCGACATGGAGCGTGGGCAGCGCGTAGAGCCCCAGCCCGCCGATGTGGAACATCGGCAGGACCGTCAGGGTAACGTCGCGGTAGGTGAGCCCGATCGCCGTGCCGATGTTGATGCTGTTCCAGAACTGCGTGCCCTGGGCCAGCACCGCGCCCTTGGGCCGGCCGGTGGTGCCTGAGGTGTACATGATGATGAGGGGATCGTCGAAGGCACCCTCCGCATCGCTCCCCGGCGGGGTGCGGACGGCCTCCTCGTACTCATCCCCGATCAGGACCATGGGCAGCGCCATCCGCGCCTCTGATGCAGCGGCTTCTGCCTGGTCGCGGTGCTCGGGGTCGGCGATCATCAGATCCGGCGCGCTGTCGGCAATCTGGACGGCCAGCTCAGGCGGGGTCAGCCGCCAGTTGAGCGGCACCATGATCGCGCCCAGGCGTGCCAGGGCGAACAGAACCTCCAGGGTCTCGACCCGGTTGTACGAGAGGAGTGCGACGCGGTCGCCCCGGCCGATCCCGCGCCGACGCAGCCCGGCGGCCAGAGCGCGCACCCGCGCGGCCAGGTCGCGATAGGTGAGACGCCGATCGCCGTCCACGACGGCCTGGCGACGCGGCGTGATGAGGTCCCGGCGGTCGAGCCAGTGCCAGATCCCCTGCATCAGCCATCACCCCATTGGATGGCCACCGCGCCCCAGGAGTAGCCGGTGCCGGCGCTGACCGCCACGGCCAGCATGCCGTCGCGCAGCCGGCCGGTGCGGCGGCCCTCGTGCAGCGCCACCAGGGGGTCGGCCGCTGATAGGTGCCCGGTCGTATCCAGGTAGACCGATTGGTCCTCGCGAAGTCCCAGCGCCGCAAGCAGGTGGTCGTGGAGCGACCGCTTGGTGTGCAGCACGGCCAGGAATTCGATCGAGCCAGGGTCATGCCCGCTGCGCTCGCAGGCGGTGCGGATGACCTGGAGGAAGTTAGTGATGGTCAGCGGGTCGAGGCGCGCCTTCATCCCTGCGGGGTCCGGGACATCAAAGGAGTGCATGCCGCGTGCGACCGTCTCGGGGCTCGTGGGGTGCACCGAACCGCCGGCCGGCACCATGACGTCCATGGCGAACGAGCCGTCGGTGAGAAACGCGCCCCCCAGGATGCGGTTGCTCGCGTGGCCGCGCCGTAGCAGCGCGGCCGCGGCGCCGTCCCCGAAGTTGAACATGAATCGCGAGCGCGCGTTCTGGTAGTCCAGCAGATAGGACTCGCGGGACCCGGCCACTACCAGGATCGTCCGGAGTGTCGCATCGGCCCGCAGCATGTCCGCCGCCACCTTCAGGGTGATGGGACCGCCAGCGCTGGTGTTCATCAACTCGAAGGCGTGCGCCCGACGCAGCCCCAGCGCGTGCTGGATGCGCGGGGCCACCGGCCATACATAGTAGTCCCGATGGTAGCTCCCAAAGTAGATGACGACGTCAACTTCCTCGGCGGGTACCACCGAGAGCAGGGGGCGCGCGGCCTCGATGCACAGGTGTGAAAGGTGCTCATCGGGGGCGGCGATGTGCTTGCCCCGCAGTCCGAACTTCTCCCGCACGACCTCGGCGGGTATGCCGGACCTGCCGGCGACTTCCTCGGCGCTCATGATCTGCTCTGGGAGGTAGACCGCCAGGTCCACGATTCCTACCGATGGGATCATGGGCCGCCCGCCCGCCGCGCGTCACCCTGTCGCCGCTCGCCGCGACTCGACCGCCGGCCTCCGCTCCTCGGAGCCAGCGCGGCTGCGGGCGCCAGGCCCGAGGCGATGAACTCGAACATGCTTTCCAGGGCGCGCCGCGGCAGGCCGGCCCTGTTCCAAAGCGAGTAGCGCATCCCAATGAAGTTGCCGATGCCCATAAGGCAGTACGACAGGGCCTCGGGATCGGTGCGCCGGATCTCTCCGGCGTCCATCGCCGCGGACAGCCCCCGGATGTATCCTTCCGCGAAGCGCCGGTAGTACCAGCGGTAGACTTGGGGGTTGACGGACTCGGCCTGCAGCACTATGCGGTACAGGTTGCGGTGCGCGGCGACGAACCGGAGGAAGGTTTCGAAGCCCTTGCGCTCCACAGCCAGGCGATCTCCGGCCCCTGCCACCTCCTGCTGGATTGTGTGGCGCAGGGCCCGGCTCAGGTGCCGCACCAGCTCGGCGAAAATCGCCTGCTTGCTCGGGAAATAGACGTAGAAGGTTCCCAGCGCGACCCGGGCGCGGCGCGTGATGTCCGCCACCGAGGTGGCGAAGTAGCCCCGCTGGCCGAACTCGGCCTCGGCGGCATCCAGGAGTTGCTGCCTGGTGCGCCGTCCCCGCTCTCCCTTGGGATGGGTGACCGGGCGGCGGTTATCTGGCAGGTGAATCACCCTTCAACTATGTGGCCTAGCCACACCGTTCGCCGTGCCGGTCCGATCTCCTGCTTCGCTGGGGCTATCCGGGGGGTTGAGCGGCCATCTCACGCGCCGCGGACTTCACGGCGTTCACGATGTTGTGGTATCCGGTGCACCTGCACAGATTGCCTTCCAGCCCGCGCCGGATCTCCTCATCGGAGGGTTCGGGATGGCGCTCGATGATCTGCAGCGCGGTGAGCAGCATGCCCGGCGTGCAGAACCCGCACTGGAGGGCGTGCTCCTCCCAGAAGGCCTCCTGGATCGGATGGAGCCGACCGTCTTGGGCCAGGCCTTCAACGGTCAGTATCTTCCCGCCGTCGGCCTGCACGGTCAGCACCGTGCACGACTTCACCGCCAGGCCGTTGAGCATCACCGTGCACGCCCCGCAACTGGTGGTGTCGCACCCGATGTGCGTGCCGGTCAGCCCCAGCACCTCCCGCAAATACTGCACGAGCAGGAGCCGCGGCTCTACGTCGTGGGTGGCGGTGACCCCGTTGACGGTAATGGTGACCTTCATGGCACGGCTCACACCCCGAAGCAGCAGTGTTGCAGGCTACTGGAGAAATACAAGGTGCGGGTTTCGGGGCCGCCCCGGAAATCCCTGCAGCGGCGGGCAAGCCCCGCAGCCCCCATCGCACCGGGCTCCGGGCTGTGCGGGAAATCCACCGCGGACTAGGCGGGATTCCGCGCGGGAACGTGGTATTGTGAAACCGAACACAGCCGGGGAGGAATTCGTCTGGTGTTCTCGCGCGCTCGGAGCGTTTCCAGACCTGTGGCAGAACGCGCTGCCAGGATGCTGGAGGGACCCTAGGTGCAGTCGAGGGACGAGGCCCTGCGAATTGCAAGAGACCGTGTCACTCGGGTATTCCGGTATCTCGAGGCTCTTAACCAACACCGCAACCCTGCAAAGCGACAGATTAGCGAGCAACTCTGGGCCCTCTGGTTCAAAGGCCTTCCAGATCATCCCGCGATCAGAATCGGTGATCGTACGGTCACTCAACGTGAAGCAACGGGGAGGCCAATTACAGGCCAATCGAAAGAAGTCGGGGATTTCATTCTCAAGGTCAAGCGCCCGACGCTGACGCATGCTCCCAATCCGCCTGGCGGGCTCTCACAGTGGCTAGAGCGCGGGTGGGAGGATCCATCGCAAAGCGTGCGCGTAAGGGAGACGACCAATGAACGTCAGGATTCAGGCGAATCACGGTTGGTCAGGTTCGAGGACGATCCGGGACAAGTCAGAAATCTGCAATCCTGGTCGACCGTACGCGATGAATGGGCTCGAAATGAACTCCCTGCTCGAGCAGCAATGCGCGTATTTGAACGGTTGTATGAGACCTACGGCCGAATGGATCGAGAGGGTGAACGGGTTGAGCTAGTGATCGGCGACGGAATCCTCAGTTGGCGCGTGCCTAGCGGCGGGGTCTTCCATCCTATTCTTCTTCAGCGGGTGCAACTGCAGTTTGACACAGACATCCCTGAGTTCACCGTGATTGAGACAGAGCACCAGGTTGAACTTTATACAGCACTCCTGCGCGCGATACCCGGAGTTGACGCTCGGGGGTTCGCTCATCTGAGGGAGGAACTCGAGAAGCGCGGCTATCATCCGCTGGGGGAGGCGGACACTGACGGGTTCCTGCGGCGGTTTGTCCTCCACCTCTCGCCCCATGGTCAGTTCGATAATCAGTCTTCGCCAAAGCCCGAAAGTGATGAACCCATCGTTAGTCGTAGTCCGGTTCTATTTCTCCGAGAACGTACGCTTGGATTCGCAGCCGCGATCGAAGGAGTCCTCACCGACCTCGCCGAGCGCGGCAGTCTTCAAGGACCGCTCATAGGCGTCGTTGGCATCGAACAGCCCCGAGGGGGGTCAGAGGAGTCCAGATCGTCCTTACCCCATGGACGGGAACCTGAGGAGACTCTCTTTGCCAAACCCTGGAACACTGAGCAAGCGAGGGTAGCGGAGCGGCTCGATCGTGAGGGAGCAGTCCTCGTCCAAGGTCCGCCAGGAACTGGCAAGTCCCACACAATAGCGAACTTGGTGGGGCACTTGCTTGCCCAGGGGCAGAGCGTCTTGATCACGGCTCATACGACAAAGGCCTTGCGAGTTCTGCGCGGCCACGTCATTGAGGCTCTCCGGCCTCTTTGTGTCAGTGTTCTCGAAAGTGACCTCGACAGTCGTAAGCAACTGGAGCAGTCAGTCGAAGCGATAGTCGAGCGGCTCTCCAAATCGAACGCGGCCGAGCTTGAGGCGCAAGCAGAGAGGCTGGCAACCGAACGGGGGCATCTGCTCGCAAGGCTGAGAGAAGTGCGTGCAGCGCTGCTGGAGGCCCGCACGAGCGAGTACAGAGAGATAGTGATACTCGAAGAGACTTGCACCCCCGCCGATGCCGCTCGGAAAGTTGCCCGCGAGCGTGCCGAACATAGCTGGATTCCTTCCCCGATCCTAACTGGCCTGCCCTTGCCACTCTCGCACGGCGAACTTGTCGATTTGTACCGGACGAATGCGAGTCTCACTCCTGAAGATGAACTGGAACTCTCGCTCGCGCTTCCAAACCCGGTTGAGATCCTCACTTCTGAAGAGTTCGCCTCTCTGGTCCGGCTACGTGGTGACATCTTGGGTGCCGAAAGGAACTTCAGGGATGACCTCTGGGCGGATCCTCCTGCCCAAGGAGACGCCGAGAAGCTCGAGCTGGTTGGCCAGCGCCTCCTCGCCTCGATCCAAGCGATCAACCAGAGTGAACCCTGGAGGCTCGCCGCGCTAGCAGCGGGTCAGCGAGGCGAAACCCACCGAGAGCCCTGGGAACAGTTGCTCGCGAAGATACGGGATGTCTCAGACCTAGCAGGACAGCTGAAGGAGGTCCTAATTCGGTACGACCCAAAGCCGTCGCGTCAGATCCCGCTCGACAAGCAACAGGAACTAGTGGCTCAAGTGCTTGGTCATATAGGTAACCGTCGCAAGCTGGGGCTTCTGGCGCTCCTCACGCGGCCCGATTGGCGCAAGCTGATTAGCGAATCCCGCGTGAACCAGAACCCCCCCAGCGATGCGGAGGATTTCAGAGCCCTACAGGCCGTCGTCTCACTTGAGATTTCCCGCAAAGAGCTAACAACACGATGGGAAAGACAGATAACCGCCATCGGGGGCCCCCAATCGGTCTCCCTGGGTGCGGAACCGGAGCTTGCCGCTAGCCAGTTCGCGCAGACAATACGTTCCTCGCTAGATTGGAGGTCTCAGCAACTCGATCGCGTCGTCTCGGATCTCGAGCGGTGGGGATTCCGATGGACCGCCTTCATCGACGAACAGCCACCAAATCTATCCCCCCACGGTGACCTCATCAGGATGGCAGAGGGTGTCACTAAACACATCCCAAGGATCATCCAAGCACGGGCCAACTCGATCCGATTGTGGAATGTCGAAGGCCACCTCTCGGCGCTGCGACACGATCTCGAGCTCGTCTCTTCGAGCAGTCTCACCGGCGGTGTGGTGAGCAATCTGCGTCGAGCGGTCTCGATGCTGGATGCGGGAGAGTACAGGCATGCCTTTGACCGACTTGTGGATCTTCATCATCGTCAAGAAGACCTGCTGAGACGGCGGGAGCTGCTTGAGCGTTTAGAGGCCGGGGCGCCCTCTTGGGCTCAAGCTATACGGAATCGAAAGAGCGTTCATGGGAATGGTGAGCTACCAGGCGACCCAGCAGCTGCTTGGCTCTGGCGGCAACTGGATGACGAGCTTGAAAGACGTGGATCAGCTAGGATCCAGAAGCTGCAAGAAGACGTATCGAGCCACGCTGAGGCGCTTCGAAAGGTCACCGTTGAGCTAATCGACCGACGGGCATGGGCCGCTCAAGTCCGGCGGACCACGCTGCAACAGCGACAAGCGCTCATGGGGTGGCTGGGCATCGTGAGGCGAATCGGCAAGGGCTACGGGAGAATGGTCGCCCAGCTGCGCGCCGAGGCCGCCAAACGGATGACCGAATCAAGGGCTGCGGTGCCAGTCTGGATCATGCCATTCTCCAGGGTTGTGGAGCATTTCGACCCAAGGACGACGCGGTTCGACGTCGTCATCATCGACGAAGCGAGCCAAAGCGATGCCATGGCCCTAATCACCTTCTACCTTGCCCGCAGGGTTGTCATAGTGGGCGACCACCAACAGGTCAGTCCCGAGGCCGTGGGCCAGGATCTCGATGTGGTGCACAACCTCATCCGTGAGTATCTTCAGGGAATCCCAAACGCAATACTGTATGATGGTCGCCGTTCGATTTATGACATTGCGAGGGAATCCTTTGGAGGCACAATCGTACTCGAGGAGCACTTCAGGTGTGTACCGGAGATCATCCAATTCAGCAACTGGCTGTCCTATGACTGGAGGATCAAGCCGCTTCGCGATCCCAGTACTGTCAATCTGAGGCCCTTCGTTGTCCCATACCGAGTTCAGGGGATTCGGTCCACAGGGAAGGTCAATTGGGATGAAGTGTTCGCCACAGCGTCTCTCCTAGTCGCGGCTACGGAACAGCGGGAATATGCAGGCAAGACCTTCGGGGTTGTGTCGCTCCTGGGCGAAGAGCAAGCTTGCGAGATCGACCGCGTCCTAAGAAGATTCGTTCCGCCGGATCATTACAGCAAGCGCCGTGTTCTGTGTGGAACTGCAGCACAGTTCCAGGGTGACGAAAGGGACGTGATGTTCCTTTCGGTCGTTGACGCCCCTCAAGACGGGCCCCTGCCGCTCCGACAGGACGAGCGGTTCAAGCAGAGATTCAACGTGGCCGCGAGCCGCGCCCGTGACCAAATGTGGGTGATTCACTCGCTCGACCCCGGCAAGGATCTCAAGCCCGGCGATCTCCGGCAACAGTTGATTGAGTATGCGATTGATCCCTCGGCAGTCATCAACATGCACGACGAGGTCCAGGCAAGGGCCGAATCCGAGTTCGAGAGGTCCGTAATTCGAAGACTGATGAATGCTGGCTATCGCGTGCGGCCGCAGTACCCTGCTGGCAGTCTGCGGATCGACATCGTCGTAGAAGGCGGGGGCAACCGTCTGGCGATTGAATGTGATGGTGACAGATACCATCCTATTGAGAAACTCCCTGAGGATATGGAACGTCAGGCGATTCTGGAGCGGCTTGGCTGGCGTTTCGTTCGCCTGCGTGGAAGTCACTTCTTCAGGGCTCCAGATGAAGCTATGGAGGCGGTTTTCGAGCGATTGCGGGACCGCGAAATCCCACCCGAGCTGGAAGCCCCCAGGCCTGTTCCTGATGTCGCAGAGAATCATCCCTTGATCCGGCGCGTTGAGTCGCGCGCGGCCGAACTCAGAGAAGAGTGGGCGAAGGATCCTGAGATCAGGTCGCTCCTGAGCAACCAGGAGCAATTCCAAGCCGGACTGCAATGGGAGGCGCCACTGCCTCCTAGCGATAGAGGCAAGAAGGAGCACAGGCAGAAGCGGGTGGAGCACATTGAGGGTGCGCCTGCAGCTGCATCAGACCTGATCCGCCCCCCGTTGTCAGCCAAAGAACCCAGCGCAAGCGAGCCCATGACGACACGGAGCGAACATGGACTTGTCGAATGGGTTTCGTCCATCGCCCCCAAGATATGGTTTGGCATGGCTCATTGGGCCAAGCTGCACGACTGTCTAAGCCCTTGGGAGAGAGCCATGCTCTTCAGCATGGGTCGCTATGTGTCAAGGTCATGGAGGGTATCTGAAAAGCAGGCGCAATACGCGCGGCGAGTATACGATCGCCTGTTGACGGCCGGATTCGACCCGGAAGGCACATGATTCAACGGATCGCTGATTCGGTCAGCCCCCGGGGGTGCCAGGTATCCCCAAGAACCCTCCTTGCGAGCAATTCCTGTTCGGTCAAGACTTCCGTCGCTACACTGTGGCAAAGACACCTCTAACGGAGGAGAATCCGACGTTGCACGCATCTTCTGAGTCATACGTCTGGACCCCCGACCCCGCATCAGCGCAAACCAGCCGCCTACAACGGTTCATCGAACGCCACGGGATGGGCGACTACGACACCCTCTACCGCCGCTCGATCGAAGATCCCTCCTGGTTCTGGGGCGCGGTGGTCGAGGATTTGGGGCTGCGGTGGCTGCGGCCATTCGACCGCGTGCTGGACACCTCCCGTGGAATCGAATGGGCGCGCTGGTTCACGGGCGGCGCCACCAACCTCGTGGACAACGCGCTCGACCGGCACATAGACGCCGGGAGGGGCGGCAGGACGGCCGTGATCTGGGAAGGCGAGGACGGCAGCACGCGCACGCTCACCTACGCGGAGCTGCACGGCGAGGTGCGCCGCTTCGCGTCGGCGCTGCGGGAACTAGGGGTCAGCCGGGGCGACGTGGCCGGTGTGTTCATGCCGCTTGTACCTGAGGTGGTTGTCGCGACGCTGGCGCTGTCGCGGATCGGCGCGATCTACGTCCCGATCTTCTCGGGCTTCGCGGCCCCGGCGGTCGCCACGCGGCTGGCCGACTGTGGGGCGAAGCTGCTGATCACCGCCGACGGCTTCCAGCGGCGCGGCCAGACGGTCGAGATGAAGCGTACGGCCGACGCGGCAGCGGCACTGGCCCCGGGCATCCGGCACGTGATCGTGGTCCGGCGCCTGGGAGCCCCGGTGCCGTGGACCGAGGGTCGCGACCTCTGGTGGCACGAGGTGGTGCGCGACCACCAGGGAGACGCGCCGGCCGAGGCCATGGACCCGGAAGACCCCTACATGATCATCTACACGTCGGGCACGACCGGCAGGCCCAAGGGTACAGTGCACGTCCACATGGGGTTCCCGCTCAAGACCGCCATGGACATGGCTTACTGCTTCGACGTCGGGCCCGCCGACCGTGTCTTCTGGTACACCGACATCGGATGGATGATGGGGCCCTGGCTGATCATCGGCACCCTCTGGCTGGGCGCAGCGATGTTCCTCTACGACGGAACGCCCGACCACCCTGGCCCGAACCGCCTCTGGGAGATGGTCGCACGGCAGAGGGTCACGGTGCTGGGCATCTCGCCAACGGCGATCCGGGCGCTGATGCGCCACGGCCCTGAACTGCCGCGACGCCACGACCTCGGCAGTCTCCGGATCCTCGGCAGCACAGGCGAGCCGTGGAACCCCGGGCCCTGGAAGTGGTACTTCGAGCACATCGGCGGAGGGCGGTGCCCGATCATGAACTACTCGGGCGGCACCGAGATATCAGGAGGGATCCTGTGCTGCGACCCGCTGCACGCGCAGGCGCCCACGGCGTTCACCGGACCCATCCTAGGCATGGCCGCGGATGTCTTCGACGAGCACGGCCGACCGGTGCGCGGGGCGGTTGGCGAGCTGGTGCTTACTCAGCCGTGGCCCGGCATGACGCGGGGGTTCTGGCGCGACCCGGAGCGCTACATTGAGACCTACTGGTCCCGCTGGCCTGGAGTATGGGTGCACGGCGACTGGGTGCGCGCGGACGCGGACGGTTTCTGGTACATCCTGGGCCGCAGCGACGACACCCTCAACATTGCCGGCAAGCGGATCGGGCCGGCAGAGGTCGAGTCGGCGCTGACCTCGCACCCCGCGGTGGCCGAGGCCGCGGCGATCGGCGTGCCTCACGAGATAAAGGGCGAGGTGGTCGTGTGCTTCGCGGTGCTCCGACCCGGACACGAGCCCGGTGAGGAGCTGCGCCGGGACCTGAAGCAGGTTGCCGCGGCGCACCTGGGCAAGGCACTCGCCCCAGATGACATACGGTTCGTCCGGGACCTACCCAAGACCCGCAATGCCAAGGTCATGCGGCGGGTGATCCGCGCTCGCTACCTGGGCGAGGATCCAGGTGATATCTCCTCGCTGGAGAACCCGCAGGCCCTCGAAGAAATCCCGCCGCTACGCTGACCGCGCGGTGCCTCGGGGTCCGACGCCACGTTGACCTGGGCCTGTGCGCCGCGACCTGCGCTAGCGCTGCATGAAAGGCATCTCGATCTCTCGCTGATCTCCCTCTGTCGTGATTCCCGGGACGTAGATCACGATCCGCCCGGATTCCCAAACGATCCGCACATTGGTGAAGCGAATGGCTCCCACTGGGATGCCCGTGAGCGGCCTCGGCAACGGAACCGTGTAGAACATCCGGCCCCTCAACTTGGCCCCGGCAGGGGTGCCCATTCGGACGAGCTGTCCCGGAGGGATCATCGGCGGTCCAGGGGGACCGAACCCCAGGAAGCTGCCGCCTGAGGTGCGCATGAGATAGAAGGTGTAGCATCGGCCTCCGGCAACGACGACGTTGCCGAGGGACATGGCGCGGTCAAAGCAATAGGCGTCTCCCTGGCGCCGCACTTCATCGGCCTTCGGCTTGCCAATCGCAACCGGAGGTTCCGGCCTGGCCTGGGGCTCGGCCGTCGCGATTGCCGCGGAAGCGAGCAGCCACACCGCCACCAGCGCGCCGGCAAGCCAACGATGAACGTTCATCTCGATCACTCCTTCCCACGCTCTCCCTGGTCTACGCTCGGCCCGCGCGGAATGTTCCCCTGCCTGCGGCGGATCATGTGGAAGATCAGGCGATCCACGACCGACGGCAGCGCGGTGTTGAGGGCGATCATGGCCCAGTAGGGCCAGGGCAGTACGCGCCGAGGCCGGGGCCGGTCGGCGAGCCCCACGATTGCCTCGGCCACCGTCCCCGTGTTGGTCCGCAGCCACCTGGGCCCGGTCACCCCCAGGGGAGTGGGCTTCCTATGCGCGCTGAACTCGGTGCCGGAAACCGGCCCCGGGGCGACCACGCAGACGTGGATCCCCTTCGGCCGCACCTCGCGGCGCAGCCCCTCGCTGAACCCTTCCAGGCCGAACTTCGTCGCGTTGTAGATCGTCGTAGTCGGGGTAGCGATCTTCCCGGCCACCGAGCCGACATTGATGATGACCCCGCGCCCCTGCGCCCGCATCACCGGCAGCACCGCACGCGTCAGAAGAATAGGCGCGACCAGGTTCACCTCAATCTGGGTGTGGATCTCGTCCTCGGGCAGGCGCTCCAGCCAGTCGTAGCGCCCCAGCCCGGCGTTGTTGACCAGCACGTCAATCGTCCCGTAACGCGCCAGCGCGGCTTCCACGATCCGGGCAATGTCCTCTCGCCGGGTAAGGTCGGCGGGCACGACGAGGCAATCGCCCAGCTCGGCGGCAAGTTGTCGCAACCGCTCGGCCCTGCGCGCCACCAACACGACCCGGTCTCCGGCGCGGCCGAATGCCCTGGCCGTTGCCTCGCCGATCCCGCTCGACGCGCCGGTAACGATGACGGTCCGGCCGCTCACGAACCATGCGCCTCCTCGGCGGCCGAGTTCGGCTCGGGGTCCGCAGCGCCGCACCAACTGGCGGTCTGGACCGGAGGCATCGGCCTCTCGTTGACCATCAGCCGGAAGACGTCGGGCCGCGCGTAGTGTCCCGTCACGTCGAAGTCAAACTTGCCCTGAACGACCTGCCCCATGTCGAGGTCGGCCGTCAGGATGCCCTCCTTACCAAACAGAGGGCCTGCCAGGTATTCTCCCAATGGACCGACGATGGCACTGCCGCCGCGCGAAAGGACCTCCGGCAGTTCGACCAGTTCGTCTGATACCTCGAGATCGGCCGGGTACATCCCCCTGGTCACGAACTGGCAGCAGGACAACACGAAGCACCGCCCCTCGCACGCGATGTGCCGGATCGTGGCCTGCCAGGCGTCGCGCGAGTCGGCGGTGGGCGCCAGATATAGTTCCACGCCCTTCGCGTACATGCTCATCCGCGCAAGCGGCATGTAGTTCTCCCAGCAGATGAGCCCACCCAACCGGCCGTGGGGAGTATCCAGAACAGGCAGCGTGCTGCCGTCGCCCGCCCCCCAGATGTACCGCTCCGCGGCGGTGGGCATGAGCTTTCGGTGCTTGGCCAGCAGCCGGCCGTCGGGACCGAAGTACAGCAGGGTGCAGTATACCGTCCCTCGACTGTAGGTCTGGTCGCGCTCGATCACGCCGATGCCCACATACGCCTGCGCCCGGCGTGCCGCCTGCCCGATCGCCTCGGTGGCCGGCCCCGGCACCTCCACGGCGTTGGCCCAGTAGCGCGCCCACGCCTTCCTGCCCTCTGCCGTACGCCCACCTACGCGCGTCCCGAACCGAAGGCCCCACGGGTAAGCCGGGATGAACGCCTCTGGGAAAAGGATCAACCGCGCACCCTCTGCCGCGGCCGCGTCAATCAGGCGGGAGGCCTTCTCCAGCGTCGCCTCCCGATCCATCACCGCTGGCGACGCCTGTACCACCGCTGCGCGAACCTTTGCAAACCCTTCACTCATCGCAGGCCTCCCTGGCTGAACAGTCTCAATCTCCGGACCATGAAGAAGCCAAACACCATCGGCAGCCAGAACGTCAGGCCGCGGAACGCCAGCGCGATGATCGTGGCCTGCGGGGCCGGCACGCCCAGCGAGACGAAGACCAGGATCATAATGCCTTCCACGACGCCGACCCCTTCGGGGATCGGCGACATCTTCCAGAACAGGATGCCCATCGAATAGCCCGCTACCAGCGCGCCGGGTGCGATCGGCTGTCGGAACGCCAGGAACAAGGCATAGAGACTCACCAGGTCTACCAGGTGCGCGGCGAGCGCGATCCCGAGCGGCCGCCCCAGACGCCGCGGGCGCGCGCCGATGGCGGCCCCGGCCCGGGTGAACTCATCGGTGTTCCGCTCGGCCCAACCCGGCCGGAGCGGCGACGGGTGACGGAGCCAGCCGCCCAGCCGGGCCCCGGTGCGCTCGATCCAACCCAGGCCGCGGCGCAACTGCGTCGGCCACCACAATCCCAGCAGCAGCACGCCCGCAAGCCCGGCAGTCCCCAGCAGCAGCAATGCGGCTCCGGTGATCTCGTAGGGCTCGAGATGGTGCCGCAGGAACAGGTGGACCAGCCCGACGACCAGGATGGCCGTGAAGGCGCACGCGTCGGCCACCCGCACCAGCATGGTGCCAGCCAGGGCACGGGCCGGAGACTGCCTGCGGCGGGCCGCGTCGTCCACGAAGAGCGCGGAACCGGCCGTTCCGCCGCTGGGGGCCAGGGTGTTGATCAGCAGCGAGGCCAGCAACACCGGCAGGAGATCGCGCCACCGCCCGTCCACCTCCACTACCTTGAACGCGGCATGGAAGAGCGCGGCGTACGCGGCGTAGTACGCACCCTGCAGCAGGGCCGCGGTCAGCACCCACTGCCACTGACCCTGCCGGAGCGCCTCCAACAGGTGCTCGATCTCGGTGAGGCGTCCCACCACCACCGCCACGAAGGCGATTACGAGCAGCACTGGCAACCATCTGCGGATCATCGCGATTTCCGCGGTCCCCCGGCTATGGACAGCGCAGGATATCCTGCGCCCACAGGCAGTCGGCGCATGATGGTGCGTTGCCCCAGCAGTCTTCGTTGCTCGCGGCGTATGCGCATGCCATTCCGCAGTCCACGCAGGACGGGAAGCGGAACTCGCGTACCTTTGCTCGAAAGCTCACGTACTCTTCAGCGGCCCAGATCTCCGCGAGCGGCCGCTCGGCCACCTGGCCGAGCACGTAGCGGCTGACCTCTCTACGCCTCCCATAGATGTAGCAAGGGTAGGAGTGCATCAGGGCGTAGCAGGGGCTCACCCCGCCGTCCCACCCGATCACCAGCGCCCGGTCCTCGACAAAGCGGCAGCGCCGGGCCGCGCCCCAACCCATTCGTGGAAGCCGGGTGATCCCCCACACCAGCCAGTCGGCCGACCGCACCGACCAGCCCGCTGGCACCGGCAGCGGTTCCGCGCGGTCGTACAGAATCTCGCCTGCCATCTCCTGGGTGTAGGGCAACAGGTTGGAAACCAGGGCGAAGGACGCGCCCACGTCCTTGGCCAGCTCGGGCAGCCGGCCCAGTTCCTCCACGTTGCCGCGGGTTGCCACGAACTCCAGGCCGATTCGGGGGCCCATGAAGCCGCGCTGCCACGCCATCTCTCGCATGCCTCGCACATTGCTCAGAACCCTGTCAAGGCCGTCTGCCACACCTCCCCGCGCGTATGCCTGGATGTGCGCCGTGTCCACGGACACCACAAGGGTATCGAGACGGGCCTCCAGCAGGGCTTCGGCCGTGTGACGGTCGAGGAGCAGTCCATTCGTCGCCAGCGTCACGCCCGCTCCCGTGGCAGCCGCGCGGGCGACCATGTCCACGATCCGGGAGTGCAGGAGCGGCTCCCCAAAGCCACCGAAGGTGATGCGCCGCAGGTCAGGGAAGGCGCGCAGTTGCTCCATGACCAGGCCGAAGTTCTCGGAACCCATCTCCCCTGACTGATCGCGCCATGCCCTGCGGATGCAGATGGCGCAGTCCAGGTTGCAGCGGCCCGTCACCTCGAGATGGATGCGGCGCGCGTCCGGCCTGGCCTGCCAGAGAGATATGCCGTCCTCGCGGGATTCCAGGACAACCTCGGTCCCCTGATAGCCAGGGGGAAGCGTTATGCGCCCGTCCTGATCCACGACGAACCTGCCCACAGGCGGCACCCCCCCAGGCCGTGCCCCGAGATTGCGGCCCGTGGCGACATTTCTACAACTGCCTCCCACTCTCTTGCTCTAGCATCGTGGTGGTTTTGGTATCATGGTGGCTGATGCCGGCGATTCGGATTCTTGCCTTTGCCGACCTCCACGGGCGGATGGAACGCGTCACCCGCGTTCGCGCGCTGGTATCTGCGCACACCCCTGATGTCGTGGTGTTGTCAGGCGACCTCACTCACGGTGATCAGGGGGCTGAGGTACTCGCCCTGCTCCACACCCTTCCGGTGCCGGTTCTGGCCGTACCCGGCAACATGGACGGCCCGGGTGCGGTGGACGAGGTCACGCGTCACGGCCGACTCGCCGGTGAGGAACCCGCGGTCATCGCGGGCCTCTCCTTCGGAGGGCCGAACGTGCGGACCGCCTGCGACGTGCTGGTTACGCACGAACCTCCGCTCGGCACCCTCGATCTGACCTTCCTGCGCACGCGCGCCGGATCGCGCAGCGTGCTGGAGCTGCTGACGCGATGCCGCCCACGCGTGCTGGTATGCGGGCACATCCACGAAGCACCCGGGGTCGCGCGCCTGGAGGAAACGCTGGTCGTCAACTGCTCGATGGGCAACGGCAGGAACGCGGGGGCATGGATCGAGCTCTCCGCGGAGGGCGCGGACGCCAGGCTCCTCGGCGACACAGCGTAGCCGGCGCTTTCAGGCGCGCTACTGTGTCTTCGTGCCGCACTCGGCGCAGAACTTCGCCCCTGGAGCAAGCTTGGCCCCGCACTCCGTGCAGTGGGCTTCGGCCTGGATCTTTGCGCCGCACTCCGGGCAGAACTTCACCTTCTTGGCCAGCGGGGCGTTGCAGCTCGGACACGTGGCGCGCGCGCCTTCTCGCCAGCTCTGCTCCTTGAGCATCGAGCGGTCCTCTTCGGCCATCTTGGAGTGGGCCCAGATCTCCTCCACGGTGCGGCTTGACTGCGCCGCGGCCATCTCCACTCCCAGGTCCGGCGCGCACTCCTTGCAGAGGCCCTTCGCCACGCTCCAGCAGTTCTTCCGGCACACCCACGTCGAACAGCGCGGGCACTGGATGAACTCCGGCCGTAGCTCCGCCATGGCTTCCTTGAAGGCCGCGTCATGCGCCTTCTCCCAGCTCGCCGACCGCACGCGCTCGGAAAGATCAGCGGCCCTGCCGAAGATCCCCCCGAAGAGGCTGCTGGCGGCGTCCATCGCACCGGTAACCGTGCCGGTGATGGAAGGCCGGAATGGTGTGCGAAAGCCGGTTCCGCACCGGTTGCAGGCGACCTCGAACTGAAAGCCCTGATTTGTGCTCAGATCCGAGTAGTTGCTGGTGAACTCGATCTTCTCGCTCATGTCGTCGCCCTCCGTCCTGAGGTTTCGGGGCCTGGGGCCTGCCCTCCTACGCGCTCGCCAGAACCAGCGCGCATCAGGCCGAGGCCTACCATCATCCGGAGCGGGCTCTGCTGACCATGAATCTCACGGCATCGTTCATGTTGGCCGGGATGATGGCGGTTTCGGGGTGGTGCCCTGGGAATACCCTAAACACTTCGTCCACAAACGCCTGACCGACGATCTCAACACCGCTGAAGTCCAGGGTCACGGCCCTGAACTTCTCCAGCCCTGCAAGCAGTCGCCTGGCCTGCGAACGGGAGATATAGATGGTCCGGTGTGCGTATAGCCGCACCTGGATCTCGCTCCTATCAAACGCGGGCTCCTCCAGGTCCGTCACGTACTTCTTGAAGATGTCGTCCAGCCGGCGGGCGGACCGCTCGGCGATCTCAAAGGTCACCCTGGTCCCCCGCTTCGACGGTCTGCGCTCTCCCACGAAGGTGTCGCCCACCACGTTGTCCACCCTCAGCTTGTAGTTGAAGCTCTCCAGGGAGAAGACGTCTGCGACCTTGGAGGTGAAGAAGATGCCCTCACCCGAGTGGGCTGCGGGGGTAGTGGTCGTCTTGCCCTTCAGGATGTCCTGGATGGCCTCCAGCTCGGAGTTGAGGTTGCGCTGCCGCATCACGTTTCGGAACGCACCCACGCCGAAGTCGTTGACCACGAACGCCAGCACGCCACCGACGCGGGTGATCTCGACCTCGACGGCGCGAGACCCGGAGTGCTCGATCGCGTTGTTCAGCATCTCGCAGAAGGCGTAGGCAAGTATGCCCGAAACATTCTGCCTCAGCTGCCCCAGGAACGGAGCCCTGCGCCGCAGGCCGTCAAGGACCTCCTCCTCGCGGAGGGATTCGTTGCGCAGCCGCCTTCTGACCGCAACTCCCAGGGTCGAGCTGTGGCGCGGGAGCGCGTAGAAGGCGCCCCGGGTCGAGCCTCCTTTGATGAGGCGGCCCTCCCTGACCAGGCGATTGATGGTGGCGCTGACATGCTGGCGGGATGCCCGGCCGCGCAGGGCGCGGATTACGTCGGCGGTCCTGAACGCCTGGCGCCTGGAAGCGGTGTCAAGGATGATGTCCCTGAGTGCCATCGGTGCTCCTGCTGCGCCGCAGCCCCGGCCGGATGTCACAGGCACTGCGGCCGCCGGCCCCGCCTGTGCTAATTGTCCTATTGAAGATACTGATTGTCGCGTGGATTGTCAACTGCGAAAGACTAATTGTCTGGCGTATTGTCGCAAGCCGCCCAGCCGATCCCCAGCTCCATCATCTTGCCGCGGGTGGGCACGCCTGTTTCCTCATCCCAACCCATCATAGCGTAGAAGGTGCGGACTGCGTGGCTGAGCTTCTCAGGGTCAATGCCGCCGTTCTTCAAGGCGCCCGCGCGGGTGGGGCCGAACATCCGTTTGGGCAGGTTGTCCTGGGCCGAGGTGATCCCCTCACGGATGTTGAAGGCGCGGCCCAGTGTGGCGACCCGCTCACCCAGCCTCACTGCCTCGTACGTGGTGTACGACCAGCCGGTTGTGGCGCGCACTATCTCCACCAGCTCGTCAATGCTCCACGGCACGAACTGGCAACAGACAACCGAATCGAGGAATAGGTTCCAAAGGTGAGACGCCTTCTGCGATGCGACCTTCTCATCCGACAGGTCGTTGGCAGGCAGGGGCCGTATGGCTCCCATGCCCCGCAGGTGCTCAAACGCGGGCGAGTTCATGGTGTAGCCGGTATCGTGCATGCCGGAGCAGTGATCGGCCCCTTGCGCCCCCACGGCATAGATGAGGCCCAGACCCTGCTTGACGCGCGGCTCGTGCATGGGGATCTCCAGACCCTTGACGTGCATGGCGAACGCGCCGGCAGCCGGTCCCAGATTCTCGGCCGCCCGCTTCGTGCCCTCGGCCAGAAGACCGCCCACGCCCCTGCGATGGGTTATCATCTCCACCATTTGCAGCATCGCCTCGGCGCTGCCGAACTTGAGCTCGATGCCGTTGGTATCACGGGGCGTGAGAATCCCGTTCTCAAAGCACTCCATGGCGAAACCGATCGAGACGCCCAGAGATATGGAGTCCATGCCGTACAGGTTGGCCAGTTCGTTGGCCTTGGTGATTGAGGCCAGGTCGTCCACACCGCACAGGGGCCCCAGGGCTACCAGGGACTCGTACTCAGGCCCGCCGCTGCGGCGGTCAACGTTCCAGGGCTCGCCGATCTCCACCACCTTCTTGCAGCGGACCGCGCAGGCGGCGCATGCTTCCATGCCAACACCATAGGTATCGAGGACGGCGTTGGCCGTGACCTTGGCGGTGCCATCGAAGGAGTTGACGCCGAAGTTGTAGGAGGGCATGTTGCCGATCTCGTTGCTCGCCAGCATCATGGCAGAGCCGCCGGTGCCCCACGAGTGGAGGTTCTTGGCGAACCCAAGGGGGTTGTCGGCGAAGCCCTTGTTCATCATGGTGGTCAACTGGCGGATTCTGGCCGGATCGGCCACCTCAGGATTCCAGCGGCCGGCCGCGGCGATGGCCTTCAGGTTCTTGGAGCCCATGACCGCGCCCAGTCCTCCGCGGCCCACGGCGTCTTTGAGGTCGTTCATGATGCAGGCGAAACGAACCAGGTTCTCGCCCGCGGGGCCGATGGCGGCGGTGCGGATTGTCTTCTCCCCCAGCTCGGAGGCTATGGCATCCTGGGTTTCCAGGACCGTCTTACCCCACAGGTACGAGGCGTCCCGGATCTCTGCCTTCTGGTCTGTCACCAGAAGGTAGACGGGCCGATCGGCTTTGCCCTCCACGATGACGGCGTCGTAGCCAGCCTTCTTGAGGGCCATGGGGAAGAACCCCCCGCCCTCGCTCTTGGAGTAGCCGCCTGTGAGGGGCGATTTGGCGCCCACGCAGTTGCGGGTGGCGCCCGGCATGGCCAGTCCGGTCATCGGGCCAAGGGCGAAGACCAGCTTGTTCTGGGGGTCGAAGGCATCAATGCCCCGGGGCACCTCCTTGAGCAGGTAGTAAGAGACGAAGCCGGCGCCTCCCAGGTAGGTGCGGTAGAACTCCTCGTCGGGTTGATCCACCTGAATCGTTCTGGAGGTCAGGTCCACCCTGAGGATCTTGCCGGCAACCCCGCGCATCATCGTAGCCTCCCTGGCTTGTTGGCAATCAGGCCTGCTGACAGCCCCCTGCGATGGGGGCGAACACCAGAAGGGAGTCCCCTTCCTTGAGCTGGTATTCAGCGTACACGAGCTGGCCCGCGATGCTGGCGTTCCACAGTTCTTCGTCCGGGACGCCCGCGGCCCGAAGGGCATCGGCGACGGTGCTGCCGGGGCGCAGCTCAAGCGTTGCGGAGCGCTGGCCCCTGGGCAGGCGATTGCGGAGCGGGCTCATAACCTCGATCGTGATCCGCATGGCCTGGAAAGGAACCGCTGGCTGGACTCTTCGACCCCAGAGGCCGGAATCCCCTCGTGGCCGCGACCTCAGGGGAGCGGAGCTCCGCGCTGCCGAGCCTACATCACGTACGCATTCCGGAGGTGTGTGTCGTTGCGGATCACGCAGATCGAGATCTACGGGTACGACCTGCACTATGTCCACGGCGACTACGTGATGTCCGGCGGCCGCGTTGTGCGGGCGCTGCCGTCTACCGTGGTGAAGGTGACAACCGACCAGGGGATCGCCGGCTGGAGCGAGGTCTGCCCGCTAGGCCAGACCTACCTGCCCGGGTTCTCGGGAGGCGCCCGGGCGGCGCTGCGCGGGCACGCGTATGCCAAGAGCCCGGTGGACGTGGCCTGCTGGGATGTCCTGGGCAAGGCCACAGGGCTGCCGGTTGCCACGTTGTTAGGAGGCCAGCGGCAGGACAGGTACCCGCTGTACGTGGCGGTCCCGCTCGGAAACGTCCAGGAGATGGCCGCGTTCGTCCAGGCACACCGCGCCGAGGACATCCACCGATTCCAGTTGAAGATCGGCGGCGATCCGCATCAGGACGCGGCCCGTCTGCTCGACCCGCTCCCGCGCGTGTATCTGGAACAACCGTGTCCCACGCTGGAGGAATGTGTCGCGGTCCGCAAGGTGACGACGTTGCCGATGATCTACGACGAGATCGTCACGGATGTGCCGTCGCTGCTGGCCGCCGTGCAGCAGGGCGGCGCTGGAGGCATCAATCTCAAGATCAGCAGGGTCGGCGGTCTGACCAAGGCGCGTTTGATTCGCGACCTGTGCGAAGCGCTCGGCGTGTCGCTGACAATCGAAGACACCTGGGGCGGCGACCTGGTCACCGCGGCGGTGAGCCACCTCGCGGCGAGTGTGCGGCCGGAGGCCCTGTTCACCGTGTCGTTCATGAATGATTGGACAAAGGAGCACATCGCGGGCTACCGGCCGCGCTCCAGAGACGGCTGGGGCGGGCCCACATCGGGTCCAGGCCTCGGCGTCGAGGTGGACATCCGGACTCTCGGCGAACCCCTGTATGTGGCGCGCTAGAAGGCGAAGCGGGGTGGTCACCCGCTGCGGCAGGCCGGCAGCCTACCGCGTCACGGCGGGTCCACTCTGGATCAGCGCCTTGGCCTCTGCAACTGTGAGGCCGGCAACTCCCAGCCGATGGAGATCGCGGCCCTCCCTCCAGAAGTCGCGCCGGCACAAGGCACCGCACACGTCAACCAGACCCGCCGTCACCCGCACGTCTACCCCGGCCAACCGACCGAGCGACGCGATGGGCACGAGACCCGTGGGCACATCTTCCAAGACGTAGCGGGTATCCAGCGAGCGCGGGGCGGCGATGCCCGCGTAGGCCGGATTGCCGAGGATCCGGTCGTAGAGCGTGACGCCGCTGACGCCCTCGTAACTTCGCTTCAGCCACTCGGCGGCCGAGATGGCGCTCACATCGTACGCCCGCGCCACGGCGAGCCGCTCCTCGTCGATCGCCTCCAGGAAACGCGCCACGGCCGGCGTCATGTCGCGATAGAATTCGAACGGCACGCCGGACTCGATGCGCGCCACGCTCAGCACGACCGTGCCGGGGTGGAACACGGCCCCCATGTTGTCCAAACCGGTCTCTAGCACGTCCCGGGCTGCGACGAACTGCGGGTACAGAGGACGCAGAACTTCCAGGACCCGCGGTGTATCGCTCGCGGGCAGCGCGGCCAGCGGCACCTGGCGCTTGATGCTGTTCACCCGGACGCGGGCCGGACCCGAAATCCGGCAGGCGAACAGTAGGGTCTGGGCCTCCGACACCACGACCCGGCCCTCCACACCGTGGCTCGCCAGCACCTGGCGGAATTCCAGCGCACCCCCGGTGCGCCCCGGATTGAGGACGATGACCTGCCCGTCGCGAAGGTAGGGGCTGCACTCCTCAGCCATGAAGGCGTGGGCCGTAGCCGGCACCACCACCAGGATGATGTCGGCCTCGGCTACAACCGGCGCAATGTCCGTCGTCACCAGCTCCAGCCGCCCAAACCCGTCAATGGCGCCCTCCAGCCGCACGCCGCCCGCTGCCTGGAGATCAACGATCTCATGGGCGAACTTGTTGTAGAGGCGAACCGGAAAGCCACGCCGCGCCAGATCACCGGCAAAGGCGTGCCCGCCGTTGCCCGCCCCCAGGACAGCCACTTTGGGCTTCATGGTCGCTACCCCCTCCCTGCGTACTGCTGGACATCGAGCGGTATCAGCTCTCGCTTCATGACCCGCACCGCTTGCTCGGGGTTCACCCTTCCGTACAGCCCGCCTATGATGCTGACCAGGTACTGGGCATCCAGCAAGACCGGGCCGCGGGGCCGCAGCACATGGGGCTCATCAGGGTTGAAGAGCACGCCCCCCGCGATCAAAGCGAGGTCGTCCAGGTAGCGAGGCGCTTTCTCCTGGCACTTGTGATACACGGTGCCCCCAATCAGAACGACCGCCACCGGCTGATTCAGCAGATTGACACCGTACTGCAGAAAGTAGGTTTCGGTTTCCTCCACGTATCCGGCATGCTTGCGGGTGGCCGTGGCGAGGATCTCGTGCGCCAGCCATGCTCGGGCGGCGTTCTCTATCGCGGTATCCGGGACGACGTGGGGGTTGGAGGAGAGAAAACTCAGGTACCGGTCGAGAGCGACCTCGACCTGGCCGTTGCGCGAATACAGGAACTGCGAGAACTGGCTCGCCCCGGGTACGAAGGCGTCGAGGAAGTTCCGGCTCAAGTACTCGGACAGCTCGCGCTGCATCTCGCCGCTTCGAAAACGTTCCAGCTCCTTCAGGTTCTCGGCGTTGTAGGCGAGCCCGTACTTGCCCTCGACCCGGCGGTAGGCCAATGGGCTGTTGGGAGTCTTGAGAATGGAGCGCTTGACGCGTCGGGCGTTGTCCGGCCCCTCGTAGACGTAGAGCGGATTGTCGGACACGTTGGAGAAGAAGTCGGTGGTGGCGCCCCCGATATCGAGCGCCATGATGTTCCCCAGGCCCTCCTCGTTGCCGTGGCCGTGCGCCAGCAGATTGATGCCCCGGAACGCCGCTCGAGGCGTGGGGATGAATGGGGCGTCCATGTACTCCTCCACCACGTCGAAGCCCTTCCCGCGGATAATCACCGTCTGGAACAGTTCGCGAATGGCTTCGTTCACGACCTCAATGTGGAACCGGTTCACCTCGGGCATCACGTTGTCGGTGATCCGGATGTCCACGTTGTTCCAACGGAAGATGTGCTCCACCTGCTCGCGCACATCATGGTTGCCGGCGTAGATAACGGGGACGCCGTAGCGCGTGTAGGTGGCGTACTTAGCGTTCTCGGCCAGCAGGCGCGCGTTGTGCAGTTGGGTCTCGGTGTCGCCCCCCTCGTCGACACCGCCCGCGATCAAGATGATCTCCGGTTGGTCAACGGCGTAGATGCGGTGGGCCTCCTCCGGCGTCAGCTTGCCGTCGTAGCTCCCCACCAGCTTGGCGCCGGCGGTGAGTGCGGCGAGTTCCGCCGCGAACCCCGATTCCTCCCGGGCGAGCGCCACTGTCACCATCTTCAGCCCACCCTTGGCGCTGGAGCACGGCAACCTGATGTCGAACTTGCTCATCGCCTCGTCGAGGGGCTTCCAGTCGCCCCGCTCCTTGCATGCCGGCAGAACGCCCAGCCCGTCGGCCAACCCGACACGGATGTCGTCAACCGTGGTCGGCACGTAGCGGAGGTCGAACCGCTCGGTCGCCACGTCGAACAGGCCCACCTTGGTGTAGGTCGAGCCGAAGTCCACGACCAGCACCTGCTTGGCGCGCGCCTGCACCAGGCCGGCGTGCCGCCCGGCGATCTCCGCGGCGGCGGCTTCCTCCTCCTCCCGGTCCGTCTCGGTGATGTAGGTCTGGTCGGCCGCCACCGAGATGCTCCGGTCGAAGTACCAGGGGTAGTGATGGCGCACCAGGTCCACGCGCGTGAACTCGTCCTTGACCGGGATGCCGTTCCATTCCTCGATCCGGCACGCCCCGCCGACCACCTTGGTCCGGCACTTGCCCACCATCTCGTAGCGCCGGTCGGCCACGGTGAGGTGCGGGGCCTGGTAGAGCCCGATCTGCAGGGCCAGCTCAAGCGCGTCCGGGCTGATGACGCCGCACGTCCCCGTTGAGTAGTCCCGCTCGTCCGCCAGCGACAGCAGCATCGCCTCGTAGTTGCGCTTAGGGTCCTCGCCCGGCTCCTTCGCCCACTCGAGGAAGTTCGCGACGGTGACCGGTCCCTCGTACCCGCCGGCGAGCGCCCCGTGCAGGACGTTGTACATGCTGGTCTTCTTGAGCTCGGCTATGCGGTCTCTCACCCAGGGATCGGCCCAGACGTTGGGCACGTGCCCCTTGGCGAAGTCCCAGCAGACCTGCTTGGTGATCTGGCAGGACTCGATGATGTCCTCGGCCTTGGCCTCGTGGTGGGCCTCGGAGTGCGTCACGACGTGGAGGATGTCGGGCTCGAGGTAGAGCTGCGTGTAGATGCCGAACGCCAGGTGCCCCTTGGCCTGGTGCAGGTCGGGCGGGAAGCTGGGCAGGCCTGATCGCGTCTGCCGGATGATCGAGAAGTCGAAGTGCCGCTCGAGCGGCTCGATCAGTTCGTAGGCCGCCTTCATCTTGGCAAGGTCGTCGAGCGCCGAGATCTCAGGGGGCAGCTCGAACATCATCTGCATCACGTAGTGCCGGACGCCCAGCTTGAGCGCCATCAGCCCGCAGAGCACGTGGTCGGCCACCTGCATGTCGTCGGTGGCGTAGCGCAGGCCCCACTGGTGGGGATCGTTGATCTCGACCGGCTTGCCCACGCCCGCCCAGTAGCGGATCGTGTCGTAGTGCTCGCGGAAGGAGTCGCGAATCGAGATGGGGCCTCTCCCGTCCATCCGGTTGTAGAAGAAGATGGGCACCGCCGGGAAGCAGGAGTTCAGGTGCTCCTCCCACAGTTTGGCGAGTTCGAGGAGCTCGTCGGTACCGCTGTAGATGCGGCTCATCGGGCAGTTGCCCCGAGCAGTTGCGGCCTTGAGGCGCTTCAGATCCTCGACGCTGCGTATGGGCGCCCCGCCCTGCCCTGCCAGGTACCTTGAGGGATCCTCCTCGCCCCGGATGAACTTGGCCAGCATCTCCTGCGAGGTCTGGTCGGGCGCCAGCGAGACGATCTCCAGGGCGCCGGCATCGGCGAGCACCTCGATGCCCTCAATCGTGGGCTCGATCGTCTCGGCCGCGATGCCGATGTGCGCGCGGATGATCGGCCTGTTCTCGCGCTCGCGCACCTGCCGGATGCGCTCGACCAGGTAGTCGGACCACTCGACCTGCGCCTCCACGCCCCTGACAGGCTGCCCGCGCGCGAAGCGCTCGAGCTCCTCCATGGTTATGTAGTCGTCGGCGATCACCTCGAAGAAGTGGTGGAACTGCGGCTTGTCGCGGTACTCCTGGGCGATCGCCTCCAGGTCGAAGTGCCGCTCCTCGATCGGAGTGAAGTCGTCCCGCTCGAGCGGCACCCCGGTCATCGCCCGCACCAGGTTGGCTGCCGGGCGCAGCCCGCCGAAGCAGTAGCGGATGCCCGAAGTGCTGGGGTGCAGCTCGTATTTGGCGACCGTCTCCACGAACTCGCCTACGAGCTTGTCCACGTGCAGGTCGCCCAGGCGCATCGAGACCCCAACGACCTCGGGCCGCGCCTCGCGGATCTTGTGCACGACCTCCTGTATCGGCACCGCAGGCCCCAGTTTCACCGACACATAACCCAGCCCCATGTCCTGTAGCCAGTCGGCGAACCCCTCCACGCCCAGGTTGTGGACGCACTTCCCTATGGCGCCCACCATCACGCGACGCTTCTTCGAGCGACCCTCAGCCGCGGAATCCATTAGTCCCTCTCCCTACATCGAATACGCGCACCTGGCAACCCTTCGGCGCACTGGTAATGACCAGTAATGACCAATACCATCCAAGAGGCCGGGATTCCTGCTGGCCCCGGAGCCAACAGGATGTCTCCGCCTCCCCCGAGAATGGGTACTGAACTTGTAAGGAAGACAGCCACCACCGCAGGTGCCAGGTGACGTCTTACTCCGGAGGAATCACTTGGCAAAGCCACACTCTCCATTACAGAAGCAGCCTCCCCTGCACGTCGCCGGGCAGTCAGGCGATGACGAGATCAAGCGACTGGTTGTGGACGAGGCGCAGCGGCACCAGACATGAGTGCTCAATCCAAAGATGCTGCCGGCACTTGTGAAACGCGAACCGGTCAGGCTGGCCGAGGAAGACGTCAAGATGGCCGCCTACTGTCTCGCTCGGCACATTCGGATAGAACGGGCCTCCCGACCTGGGTTGCGAGATCTCAAGCGTTCCGACGGCGTCGTGCGGGACGCTTGCCATTCACGTCGTGAATGTGTATCATTCACACTATGAATAGCACTCTTCTCCCCCGCCACGTCCAGACAGCGCTCGCGGATCGACTGCGCGTGATGCCGGCCGTCGTCGTCACGGGTGCCCGGCAGACGGGCAAGAGCACGCTGGTTCAAGCCCTGACGCCCGGCGAACGGCGGTTCTTCTCCCTCGACGACCTCGACGCACTGGACCTCGCCCGGAGAGATCCGGAGGCCCTCGTCGGAGGCGCGGCGCCGGTCACCCTCGACGAGGTGCAGCGGGAGCCGGGCCTGCTGTCGGCGGTGAAGCGGGCGATCGACCGCCGTCGGGGGCCCGGACAGTTCCTGCTCACCGGCTCGGCCAATCTGCTGCTCATGCGGCAGGTCTCGGAGTCGCTGGCCGGCCGCGCCAGCTACCTCACACTGTGGCCGATGACCCGGCGGGAACAACGAGGCATGGGCCGCTGCGGCCTGTGGGAACGCCTGCTGGCCGCCGAGGAGACCGAGTGGCTCGACGTGCTCCGATCATCGGACGACGAGCCCGAGGACTGGCGGCCGCTGGCGCGGCGGGGCGGCTTTCCAACGCCCGCCATCCACATGAAGACGGCGGCGGAACGAACGGTGTGGTTCGAGGGCTACGTGCGCACCTACCTGGAACGCGACCTGCAGATCCTCTCGGCCATCTCCGCGCTGCCGGACTTCCGGCGCCTGATGAGGGGAGCGTGTCTGCGGCTGGGGCAGATCGTGAACCAGACAGAACTGGCCCGGGATGTCGCGCTGCCGCAGCCGACCGCCCACCGCTACCTGAACCTGATCGAGACCTCTTTCCTGCTGGTGCGGGTGCCGGCGTACGCGGTGAACCGTACGAAGCGGCTGATCAAGGCGCCGAAACTGTACTGGGGTGATACGGGCCTGGCTCTGCACCTGGCGGGGTCGGCTGAGCCGACGGGCGCGCACCTGGAGAACCTCGTGCTCAACGACCTCCTGTGTTGGCGCGACGCTCGACCGGAGCAGGCGGAGCTTCTCTACTGGCGCACGACGACCGGCGAAGAGGTGGATTTCGTGGTCGAGGCCTCGGGCCGGCTGCTGCCCATCGAGGTCAAGGCGACGCCGCGCCCGCGTCTGGCCGACGCCGCGGCGATCCGCGCCTTTCGCGCCGAGTACGGAAGGGCGTCGCGCGCCGGCGTGTTGCTGCACACGGGGACGCGGCGCGAGTGGCTGACGCCGGACGTCCTGGCCGCACCCTGGTGGTCGGTGTGCTGATCACGAGCGCGACAGGATGTCCGCGGGCGCCCCGAGAACGGGAAGTAGACCCTTGAGATGCGCGCCACTTGAACTTGGTCTCGATGTGGTAACCGATACCAAGAAGCGATGAGGGTGGCAAGCAGGGTCCGAAAGCAGAAGAACGCGACGGCCACCAACTCCACCGGCGCCACCGTCGGCTACGAAGCCCAGCTCTGGCGCATGGCCGATGCGCTCCGCAAGATCCCAGTCATGGGCGGTGAACCATGAATGGCGAGCGGAGCAAGACAACAGGCTC
>VGFA01000014.1 GCA_016869025.1 Armatimonadota bacterium
GCACCATTCACGGCGTATCGCTTCCTCAACAAGCGGACCAATCCGCCGCATGCACGGGGGGCAGCCTCAAACGCGCTCGCCCTTCGCGTCCCGTGACCCTCCCCGTACATCGCGCGTACGTGCTCAAGCTTCCTGCGCTTCGCCGGATGCAACGCACAGACGTCCTCAGCAAAACGGACAACGGACGGCTGACCTGCGATGACCACGTCGTAGACGCGGCGGATTCCGAAGCCGCCGCCGCTCTCCCGCCCTTGCAGCCGGCTCACGATTCCCAGCCGCCTCAGCAGCTGTTGCAGCCGTACGGCCCGCTTTCGCTCGACCGTCGTCATCCGAAGACGCGCTGTGCGGGCGCCGGGCCTAAACACGCAGCAGCCGTCTCCATCGAAGTACCCTCGCAAGAAGGCGGCGATGAACGGCTCGGGGAGCCGGAAGATAGGCTTGAGATCGTCCTGCAACCCGAACCTCCTCGCCACCTGGACGAGGGCTCGGCTGTTGGCGCGTGCCATCCACACATTGTCCTGGTTTCTGTGCAGCTGCACTTGAAGGCCGGGGAACAACCCGTTGAGGGTATCGCGGAAGCGCTCGATGAGTTGCCGGTCGCAGTTTGTGAACGAGATGTAGTACGCCCCCTGCTTTTGGTTCTCGTACACGGTGCCGTCGGACGCAACCAGACCCAGGACGTAGAGCAGATCTTCGCTTACGGGATCGCCCCCGAGCGTCAGGCCCGAGTGCTTGCCGGAGGTGATCCGTTCGGCCTCTTCAGTGAAAACAGCCAGCCCTGTACCGACCGCGTCCGCGATCGTCCGCAAATCCCCGACGGTATACCGCCGCTTCCTGTACGAATCCGTGAGGCGCCCGTACGGGAGCCCCAGCTCTTGGGCCGCCCTGCGGACACTTCCGTACTTCTCGCGCAGCAGACCGTTGACCAGACCGTTCTTCATGTGAACGAAGAAGGATTCGTTCACCTCACGTTCGGCAAGCAATTCCAAGAAGGACGGGTGCCAGGGGTGAGGCACCGGAATCTTCCGCGCGGCGTAGATCTCGTCACCGGTCTTGAGGGCTTCTGCTGGAACCATCTCGGGGCCGCTAGCGGTATCAATGAGAATCTTGTGGTCAGGGGTGACCCGAACCTCGGCTCCAGACCGTGTCTTGATGCGGAGCAGCTTCTGTGGCCCGCGTAGCTTCCAGACCCGACTGATCCGTCCCGGCCGAATGCCTGCACCGTCCCAACTGGCGGCCGCGGTCGTCCGCGGGCTCTCCACGAAATCCTTGATGGTGACGATCTGCCCGTCACCCAGGATGATCTCCGTGTCGCCGTCCAGGCAGTAGTTGGTCATGTCCGTGAGGATGACCAGTACCTGCATGTCCAGATCGAAGGCCAGGAACTCGGCGGTGGTCAGCGCCATGCGCGGGGTCATCAGCCGCTCGATCGCCGGGTCGTCGGCCAGGTTGAGGAAGACCACGCTGCGGGCCAGCGCGCCCGTTGCCTCAAACTGCTCGATGAAGTAGGCCGCCTCACGCTGGGTGATACCCATTGCGGCGAAGACAACCGAGAACTCCTCGCCTCCCCCCAGCACCTTGGCCTGACGCGCGATCTGAGCGGCGATCTCGTTGTGGGGCAGCCCGGCGCCCGAGAAGATCGGGAGCTTCTGCCCGCGCACAAGCGTGTTGAGCCCGTCAATGGAGGAGATGCCGGTCTGTATGAACTCCTGGGGTCGCTCCCGGGCCACGGGGTTTATGGGCGTGCCGATGATCGGCAGCCGTTTCTCGGGGATGATCGGCGGGAGGCCGTCAATCGGCTCGCCCAGTCCGCTGAACCGCCGTCCTATCATGTCGCGCGAGCAGGCGATTCGCGCCACGTCCTCGCGCAGACTCACGGACGTGCGGGCCAAGTCCAGCCCGGCGGTCTCCTCGAAGACCTGTATCACCGCGTTCTTCTCTGAAACCTCGATCACCTGGCCTCCGCGCATGCCGCCTTCAGCCATGTGAATGTTCACGATGGCGCCGTAGGCAAGGTCGCGCGCGCCCTCGACGAAAAGCAGCGGGCCCGAGATGTAGGAGATGGACCGGTACTGCTTGGTAGCCAGTGACATGGCGCTACGCACCTCCTGCTGGAGCCTTCGCCCTGAAGACCTCGGGCAGCTTCGCAATCCAGGACTCGATGTAGGACCCGAACTCGTCCTTGGGCATTTCCTTCAGGCGGGCGATCTCCTCTACTTGCTTGAGGTTGAGAATCTCGTCCATCGGAACGTCGCTCCGAAGGGCCGCGCCCGCCATGTCGTAGAACATCAGGATCGCCCTCAACATCCCGCAGGCTTTGTCCATCGGACAGTGGGCGTCGGTCTCAGAGAACGAGGACTGCTGCAGGAAATCCTCGCGCAGCATCTTGCCGACCTCGATCACCAGCCGCTGGTCGTCCTGCAGCGCATCGGGACCAACAAGCTGCACGATCTCCTGCAACTCCGCCTCCCGCTGGAGCAGCGCCGAGGCCCTGTCGCGCAGCGTTTCGAAATCCTCAGGCATGTGCTCCCGGTACCATTCCTTGAACAACGGGGTGTAGAGGCTGTACGACCGCAGCCAGTGGATCGCCGGGAAGTGCCTCCGGTTGGCGAGCCCGGCGTCCAGCGACCAGAACGTCCCGGTGATGCGCAGCGTCGCCTGCGTCACCGGCTCGGAAAGGTCGCCGCCAGGCGGAGAGACCGCGCCCACAACCGTCACCGAGCCATCCCGCTCGGGTTGCCCCAGGCAGACCGCGCGGCCGGCCCGCTCGTAGAAGGCGGCCAGCCGGCTGGACAGGTATGGCGGGTAGCCCTCCTCGGCGGGCATCTCCTCCAGCCGCGAGGAGATCTCGCGCATCGCCTCGGCCCAGCGGCTGGTCGAGTCCGCCATCACCGCCACCTTGTACCCTTGGTCGCGCCAGTACTCGGCCATGGTGATGCCGGTGTAGACCGAGGCCTCACGCGCCGCCACCGGCATGTTGGAGGTGTTGGCGATGATCACGGTGCGCTCCATCAGGGGCCGTCCGGTGCGCGGATCCTCCAGCTCGGGGAATTCGTCCAGCACGTGGGTCATCTCGTTGCCACGCTCGCCGCAACCCACGTAGATGATGACGTCGGCGTTCGACCACTTGGCCAGCGTCTGCTGCATGACGGTCTTGCCGGAACCGAACGGGCCTGGGATCGAGGCCGCCCCGCCCATTGCCACAGGAAACAGCACGTCAATGATGCGCTGCCCCGAGATGAACGGCTCGCGTGGATCGCGCTTCCGTGCCACGGGCCGCGGCACCCGCACCGGCCAGCGGTGCATCAGGCGCAGCTCGGCGCCATCCGAGAGCCGTCCGATCACTTCGTCCACCGTGAACTCACCCGCCCGGATCTCGGTGACCTCGCCGCCAGGGAAAGACGGCGGCACCATGACGCGGTGCTCAAACCCGAACTCCGTCACGGTGCCGATCACGTCGCCTGGGCCCACCCGCTTCCCGGACGCGGCGTCCGGCGAGAAAGCCCACCGCCGCGAGCGATCGAGCGCTTCGGTGACGGCGCCGCGCGCGAGGAAGTCGCCCTTCTGGGCACGGAGGCTGGCGAGCGGCCGCTGGATCCCGTCGAAGATGCCGGTCAGCAACCCGGGGCCGAGCTCGACGGCCAGCGGTGTGCCGGTGCTCGTGACGGGCTCACCGACGGTCAGGCCCGAGGTGTCCTCGTATACCTGGATGAACGCGGTGTCCCCGTCGAGGCGGATGATCTCTCCCAGCAGGCCCTCCTGACCCACATGTACCAGATCGTACATGCGCGCTCCGGGAATCCCCCTGGCGATGACCGCCGGCCCGGCGATCTTTATGATGGTGCCCTGGGTGGTCATGGCAGTCCCTCCATACACTCCGGCCGTCCGCTAGCGCAGCTTCACGTAGAAACCGATGTGCTCTCTCACCAGGCGCGCCACGTACGCCTCGCCGCCCTCGATCTGGGCGTGGGGCGCCGGAAACGGGACGATGATGGGGAGATCGCGGTCACGCAGCAGACGCGCGCGCTCTTCCTTGGCGCCCTCCAGCAGCGTCTCGTTCACGGCGACCACCCCGTAGTCCAGCGTCACGAAGTGGCGCAGGTGCTCCAACGCTTCCGCGGGTGTGCCGGCCTCACGCACCTCGGCGCCCGCCAAACGGAAGCCGGTCGCCGTTTCGGGATCGGTGATCACCGCCAGCCTAAACACGGACCATCTCCCGCCGCACCGCCTCGCGCGGCAGCCCCAGGAACGCGCCCCGCGCCACCAGGCGGAGGTTGGCCACCTCGTAGGTCTTCAGCGCCAGGTACCCGATTACAATGTCCAGCCCGAGCGGGTCGCCACGATAGCGCCCGGCCAGCGCCTGCGCCGTCGCCAGATCCAGGGCGCGCTCAAACTCCATCGGGGTCTCCGGGAGGTCGCTGACCGGGAAGCCGCTGATCCGCAGCTTGCGCCAGGCGGACGCCTGCGTGCTCGAAGCGGACAGGGCCAGGAACAGGTCCGCGGGAAGTAGCACGCCGCCGGAGATGAAGAAGCGCAGCCGCTGCTCCTCGTCCATCCCGCCTGCCGACGCTAGCTTGAGCGCGGTCTTGGCGTTCGCAGCGTCAATCTCGGCTCGGATCACCTCGCGCAGCGCCGCCGCGTCGCCGCTGCGCCCACGGGTCTGCCGCAGGCCGCGCTCGACATAGGCGCGGTCCAGCAGCAGTTCGAACGCGAGGAGGTCCTCATCCGCGGCGTAACCGGCCGCGGCAGCGGCCATGACCGGCGCGAAGGGATGCCCTACCGCCTCCAACGTGCCGGCCACACCGGCGAGGTCAGGCGCGGTGATCATCTCTTTGAGGACGGCTTCGCCCAGCGTGCCCGCGGGCAGCAGCGCCGCCGTCACCTCGTCGGCCGGTCGGCCGGCGTACTTGCCGCGCACTATCACCCTGAGGTTTGCCATGTCCCACCGCAGCAGGACCACCTCAATCAGCGCCAAGGACCGGCCGTCGGCAAATCCCAGGATCTTCCGCGTGGTGCGCTGGAGGTTCCTGGCCAGGGCTTCGTCCACGGCCCGGACGCCCTCGAATCGCACGAGGGCCTCCTGGAGGTCGCCGGCGTAGGGCGTGGAGGCCAGGGCCTGCAGGAACGCCGGCAGCGCCGGGGACCCCAGCAGATCATCCAGCTGTGAGGTGGTCAGCAGCCGGCTGCGCATGGCGCGCACCCGCGCGTTGATGTACGGAAAGTCAGGCATCGCGCCGGACCGTCATCCCCACAACGTCCTGGCCACCTCGGCCGCCAGCGCCGGTCGCGCGCGCTCGAGCCGTGAGGCCAGGGTGTTTGTCACGACGAGGCGCCCGTCGGGCGAAGCGAGGCGTGCCCCGCCGTTGATTGCCGGATCGGCGCACACCGTCGCCTCCCACCCGTGCTCGCGGATCAGCGCCTCGGCAGTCGCCTGGTCCGCCTGGGCCACCATCACGACCCCCTGACCACCCAGGGTCGCCAGCCCCTCCTCGATGAACCGGCGCAGGACCTCCGGGTAGCGCCGGGCGTCGGCGGCCAGCGACTCCAGGGCTGAGTAGGCCTGCGCGAACACGCGGGAGATCTCGTCCTCCTTGGCCTGCAGTACCAGCGACGAGGCCCGCAGCATCGCTGTGCTCTTCGCCTTGACCAGCGCCGCGCGCGCATCGGCCTGAAGCCGCTCCCGCGTCGCGGCCAGCATCTCGTCGGCAGCGCGTTGTGCCTCGACCCGGATGGCCTCGGCCTGAGCCCTGGCCTCGGCCAGGAGCCGCTCGCGCTCAAAGGCGGCCTCGCGTTCGAGAAGTGCAATCAACTCAGAATCCGTTCCCGCCATTGCCCGGTCCTAGATCTTCTGAACGATGAAGAAAGCGATAACGAAGCCAAGGATGATCATGGTCTCTGGAAGGACCAGGAAGATCAGCATCTGGCCGCCGATCTCCGGGCGCTCGGCCATGGCGCCGGCAGCGGCCGCGCCGATGCGCGACTGTGCCCACGCGGTTCCAATCGCGCCGAACGCCACCGCCAGCGCCGCGGCCAGGCCCAGCAGCCCGTGAGCCAGCGTGAGCTGCTTGACCCCCGCAGCCGGGGCGGCCTCCGCGGCCAGCGCGACCGACGCGGCCGCGAGCAGTATCACACCTAGTGTAACAACGACGAACACCGCCTTCTTCAAGCTAGTCACCTCCTGTTTTGTGCAACGGCTGATATGAGTTGCCCGTCTCATCATGGTACTTCACCTTGGTCAGGAACTCGACCCAGTTCAACCGGGCGGGCTGGATGATGTGGCCGGCGAACGTAAACACGAAGAAGAACATCTGGATAAGTATACCGGCGACCACGCCGACCCACACCGGCCCCATTCCGCCGCCCAGCTCGTTGGACACGTTCGCAAGCACCGCCGCCGCCAGGCCCACGCCGAACAACCGGGCGTATGAGAGCACGTTGCCCATGCCCGAGATCACCTCGAGCAACCACATGAGCGAGAACGGCTTGAGCACGACCCCGATCAGAAGGAACGCAAGGAACCCTCCGGCCAGCACGACGCCGGGGCCCATCAGGCTCGGCGGGACGATGTCGCCCATGCCCCCAAGCAGCAGGAGCAGGGCAGCGACACCGCTCAGCATCGCCAGGGATTCGAACACCCCAACCAGGTGGCGGTGGCGCACCGCCAGCACCATGTGGAGGAAGTATCCCAGCGCCACCTGCACAGCGCCAACGGCCACGGTCATGTAGAAGAAGGGGGTCGCCAGGACCACGCGGTTGAAGGCCGGATGCCACCCGAAGTGGTGCTCGATGAGATTGCCGAAGATCTCCAGGTAGAGAACCCCGAAGAGGATCACCCACGTGGCCATAACCCGGATCACCCACGACATGTCGGCAAGCACTGTGGGAGCGATGCGCATCCCCATCTTGATGCTGCCCAGCGCAACTTCCCAGGCCTCTCGCCTGCGGGCCTTGCCGCGCATCCACCAGCCAAAGGCGAACAGCAGGGCACCGTATGCCACGTCGCCGATGACCATCCCGACGAACACCGGAAAGAAGATTGCTAGATAGATCGTGGGGTCCAGCGTGCCGTAGCGCGGGGGCTTGAACAGCCCCAGCATTCGCTGGAACGGCCTGATCACTGAGGGGTTGTCCAGCAGCACCGGCACCGCCGCGGCGTCGTGTGGATCGGCCGGCAGGTCGTGAACGAGAACGTCGCGGCCGAACCTGGCCTGCAGCGCGCCGCGGATCTCGACAATGCGATCGGCAGGCGCCCAGCCGTGCAGGATGAAGGCGTAGCGCGACTGTGCAAGGTGAACCATGGCGCGGAACTGCGCGAGCCGGTCGGAGATGAGCGCCAAGAGCGCGGTCACCCGGGGGCGGTGCCTGCGAGAGAGGTCGGCCAGCGACGTGGTGATACCGGCGATCTCGCCCGGCAGCTCGGCGCGCCGACGCTCCATCTGGCGCACCGCCTCGGCAGGCCCCTTACCGGAGAAGCGGGCGGGCAGGCGTAGCTCGCTGATCCCTGCCCTGGTGAGCCATCCACGGATCGTCTCGGCGTCGCGGTGTAGGAAGGCCACGACCACGCCGATCTTGCCCTCCTCGATCGTGCGGCTGACTACCTCGATGCGGCCGCCGGTCATCTCGCTGAGCTGGTTGCGCAGTGAGGTGACAACCGAGAGATCCTTGCCGCGCAGGATGAAGCCAACGGACTCCAGGGCCCGGCTGCCCGACAGCGCACCGAGCAGCGGGGAGAGCACACGGACCGCGCCCTCGTACGTCCGGATCATCTCGAACTCTTCCTCGGCTTCGAGCCGCCGCCGGGTGAGGACCGCCACCTCGGCCTCGATGCCGGCCAGCGCCGCGTCGAGCGGTTCGGGGTCCGCGAGCTCCTCCGGGCTGCCCGGTGCCGGGGGCACGGCCGGGAGCAGGCTGAGCAGACCGGAGGCGCGGAGGCGGGCGCGCTCAAGTGCCGCCTGAGCCGCCGAGGCCTCCTCGCCCATCTGCACGGCGCTGACAGATCCGTCCGGGGACTCGACCCGCTCGATGTGCAGAGATCCGATGCGCTGGACCTCTTCCACGACCCCGCCCAGCAGCCGCTTGGGGCCGAAGACCAGCACCCGGCGCATCTCGACGATCATGCGCCGCCCTTGACCACGTGCTCCACCACGCGTGCCACGGCCACCTCAAGCCGGTTCGCCGCCTGCCCGCGCAGGCTCTCGATCTCGCGCTCGGCACGGTCCTGGGCCTCGTGCTGAATCCGCTGGGCCTCGTCGGCGACTCGGGCCTCGGACTCGCGTGCCAGTCGGGCGGCCTCGGCGCGGGCGTCGCGGGCGATCTGCTCGGCCTCGGCGCGCGAGCGGGCGACGATGGCCGCGGCCTCGTCGCGGGCGGCCGCGGTCAGGGCCTCGAGCTCGCGCTCCCGGTCGGCGATGACCTTCAGGAAGTGCTCGCCTGTGCCGTGATCGCCTCTGCTCCCCGCTGGTTTGTGTCCGCCCATACTCCACCGGCCCTCGCCATTATGTCAGCAGAAACCCCCAGGACGCGGGGCCCCGGGGGGCTCAATCCACACTTCAGACTAGCGGCCCCTCCCTGACCCGTCAAGGCGGGGCAGGATCCGGCCACCGCGCGGGTTTCCGACGTTCGGTCGAGCCCTTCCTTCTGATCTACAGCCGCAGCAGCATCGCGGCCGCCCCAGCAAGGACGACAAACGGCTGTGGGAAGACCCCAATCACAAGGGTCCCCAGCGCCGCTATCCCCAGGGCCAGGCGCAGGGGCGCCGGTTCGGCCGCCAATCCACCCGAAGGCAAAGGGAGCAGGTACATGACACGGATCACGTTCACGTAGTAGTACAACGCCACCACGCTGTTGACCACCCCCACCACGGCCAGCCACAGCAGCCCGTTGTTGACCGCCGCGCCGAAGATGTAGAACTTGCCGAGGAACCCGCCCGTGGGCGGTATGCCGGTCAGCGACAGCATGAACAGCGCCATGACGGCGGCCAGGCCGGCCGAGCGCTGCGCAAGGCCGGCGTAGCTTGGTATCTCGTCCGAACCCAACCTTGCTCCGACCGCTATCGCGACAAAGAACGCGCCCAGGTTTGTGAACGTGTACGCCAGCAGGTATATCAGCAGGCCGGGGGCGCCGAAGTCGCCACGGTGGGCCGCGACCCCCATCAGCAGGAAGCCGGCGTGCGATATGCTGGAGTACGCCAGCATCCGCTTGATGTTGCGCTGCGGCAGGGCCAGCAGGTTGCCCAGTGTCATGCTCACCGCGGACAGGCCCGCGATCGGCGCGACCCAGTCCACCGGGCCCGGATTGATGGCGACCATCAGGAACCTAACCAGCGCCGCGAACCCAGCTGCCTTGGACGCCACGGCCAAAAATGCCGCCACCGGCGTCGGCGCGCCCTCGTAGACGTCCGGCGTCCACTGGTGGAACGGGACCATCGAGACCTTGAACCCCAGACCGGCTAGCGCCATGCCCACCGCGAGCACCAGGGCGGGTTGGGGCGCGGTCCGAACCCGATCGGCGATGGCGTAGAGGTTGGTCTCTCCGGTCAGGCCATAGAGGATCGAGAAGCCGTAGATCATCACGGCCGAGGAGGCGGCGCCGAACAGGAAGTACTTGATCCCGGCCTCGTTGCTCCGGACGTCGGACTTGAAGTACCCGGCCATGACGTACGAGGAGAGACTCACGAACTCGATCGAGAGCGCCAGCAGGATCAGGTCGGCGCTGGCCGCCATTAGGCACACGCCCAACGCCGCGAAGGTCAACAGCACGTACATCTCGCCCTCGAAGCCCGTGCGCCCCCGGAGCGCATCCATGGCGGACAGGATGACCAGGATTGTGGCAACCACGGCGATGAGCTTGAAGAAGATCGCGAAGCCGTCCACCGCGTAGGCGTTGAAGAAGACGGTGCGGGCGGGCGTGCCCAGCATCCCGAGAATGGGCATCAGGACGAGAAGCAGCCCCACGACGGCCGTCCAGCCCACCAGGCGCTTGCGGTCGCCCGGCAGCAACAAATCGAGCGCCACCAGCAACAGGCCCAATCCCGTGAGCCAGAACTCGGGGACGAGCGACCAGAGATCTTCAATCGGTATCGGCATCGGGAATCCCTACCGCAGCACAGCCACCAGGCTCGTCATGGCTACGTTGATCATGTCCAGCAGCGGCCGTGGGTAGACCCCGAATGCCAGCATGATCGCGGCCAGAGGCGCCAGGGAGATCACCTCGCGCCGGTCCAGATCGGGCAGATCGGCCCACCTCGGGTTGAGCGGGCCCAGGAAGATGCGCTGGATGGTCCACAGGAACATCGCGGCCGAGAAGATCACGCCGGTGACCGCCAGGGCGGTCAGTTCGGGAAACACGCCGAACGATCCCACGAAGATGAGGAACTCGGCCACGAACCCCATCAACCCAGGCAGGCCCAGCGAGGCCAGCATCGCCATCATGGTGACGCCGGTGTAGACAGGAAGTCTGGCGCCCAGGCCGCCGAACTCGGCCACGCCGCGGGTGTGCGCCCGGTAGTCGTAGATGACACCAACGATGAGGAACAGCGCGCCGGTGATGATGCCGTGGGCGACCATTTCGAACACCGCCCCGTTGAGCGCTATCGTGGCGGCGTGCGCCTTCTCGGGGATGCCCACCGCGGCCGCGGCGGCAGAGACGCCCAGCATCACGTACCCCATGTGGTTGACGCTGGAGTAGGCGACCAGTTTCTTGAGGTCGGGCTGCGCCATGGCCACGAGGGCTCCGTAGACGATCCCCAGCAGCGCCAGGATCGCGATCGGGTAGGCGAACAGCTTGAAGGTCTCCGGCAGCATCGGCAGGCTGATCCGGACGAAGCCGTACGTTCCCATCTTCAGCAGGACCGCCGCCAGGATGACGCTTCCGGCGGTGGGCGCCTCCACGTGCGCATCCGGAAGCCAGGTGTGGAACGGCCACATCGGCACCTTTATCGCAAACGACAGGAAGAAGCCCCAGAACGCCAGCGCCGCGAGCGCGGGCGCCCGGGCCAGCGGCTGCTGCTGGATCAGCTCGAGGATCCCAAACGTACGGGGTTCGGCGTTGAAGTAGAGAAGCATGATCGCCAGCAGCATCGCCAGCGAGCCCACAAGGGTGTACAGGAAGAACTTTATCGCCGCGTACTCCCGACGCGGGCCACCCCAGATGCCAATCAGCAGATACATCGGCACCAGCGTGATCTCCCAGAACACGAAGAACAGGAAGAAGTCCAGCGCCACGAAGACGCCCAGCGTCCCGGTCTCAAGCAGCAGGAACAGGAACAGGTACTCCTTGAGCCGCATCTCGATGCGCCAGGAGTAGGCGACCGACAGCAGGGACAGCAGCGCGGTCATGATCAGCAGCGGAAGGCTCAGCCCGTCCACGCCGAGGTGGTAGTTGATGCCGATCCCGGGGATCCACAGATAGCGCTCCTGGAGCTGCATGCCGGCGGTGCCGATCTCGAACGGCCCCAGGAGCCACAGCGATGCCAGGAAGGCGAGCCCGGCGGCGGCGGCGGCCACCCACTTCATCAGCTCGTCCCGGCCCTTCGGGATCAGCAGGATTATCAACCCGCCGAGCAGCGGCAGGAACACCGTGATTGTCAGCAGGTAGCGTTCCATTCGAGTCCCTTCCCCCTCTTCCCCAGGCGGCGCCGGACTTGCGCTACCGGAACAGCCCCGCTGCCACGATCACGACTACGCCCAGCGCGATCGCAAGCAGGTAGTTCTGTGCGCGGCCGGTCTGGACGTAGCGCAGCGTTCCACCGAGCGCCTTGGCCGTCCAGCCCACCAGGTTCACCACGCCGTCCACCACGTACAGATCGAACAACCGGTACAGCCGCGCCATGGCGACGACACCGAATCCGATCAGGTTCACCAGCAGGTCAATCACGTACACATCGAAGACCCGCAGCGAGCGGGCGATCCACAGAGTGGGGCGCACGAACGCCAGGGCATAGAACTCGTCGAAGTAGTACTTGCGGACCACCAGCGTGTGCAGCGGGCCGGCGGCGCGGCGCAGCGCCGGTGATGGTACCAGCCCCCAGCGGTACACGACCGCCGCCGCCAGGATTCCCGCGCCAGCGATGGCGGTCGAGACGAGGGCAAGCCCGGCGCTAAACGGCACTGCCGCAACGCCCTCGAAGTGCAGGAACTTGTGGACCGGGCTTCCCAGGAACGGCGCGCCGACCAGTCCGACCACCGCGGAGAAACCGGCCAGAACCCAGAGCGGCCGGGTCATGACAGGCGGGCTTTCGTGTGGGTGCGCGTCGTGGCTCCGTATCGTGCCAAAGAACGTGTAGAAGATGACCCGGAACATGTAGAACGCGGTCAGGAACGAGGTCAGGGCGGCCATCGCGAACAGGCCGGTGTTGTGGTGGAACGCCTCCAGCAGGATCTCGTCCTTGCTCCAGAAGCCCGCGAACGGCGGCACGCCGGCCAGCGCCAGGGCGCCGATCAGGAACGTCCAGTATGTGGACGGCATCGCGCGGGCGAGCCCGCCCATTGCTTTGATGTCGTTGGTGTGCATGGCGTGGATGACGCTGCCGGCGCCCAGGAACAGCAGGGCCTTGAAGAAAGCGTGCGTCATCAGGTGGAACATGCCGGCGGTGTAGCCCAGCACTCCCAGGCCGAGCATCATCAGGCCGAGCTGGCTTATCGTCGAGTACGCCAGCACGCGCTTGATGTCGTCCTGGACCACTGCGATCGTCGCGGCCATCAAGGCGGTGACCCCGCCCACGTATGCAACGGTCTGCAGCGCGGCGCTACCGTGGAGCGCGGCGGAGACCGGCCAGTCGAAGAACAGCGTGTATGCGCGCGCCACCAGGTAGACGCCTGCGGCAACCATGGTTGCGGCGTGTATCAGCGCGGAAACCGGGGTGGGGCCCTCCATCGCGTCGGGCAGCCAGGTGTGCAGCGGCACCTGCGCCGACTTGCCCACCGCCCCGCCAAAGATCAGCACCGCCGCCAGGGTCAGCAGGGGAATCCCGCCAATCGCGCCGCCTGCGAGTGCTCCCTCGCGCACGAGCCCGAATATCTCCTCGAACCGGAATGTCCCGAGCGTGAAGAAGACGATCATGATGCCCAGGAACATGAAGAAGTCGCCCACGCGCGTGGTCAGGAGTGCCTTGATCGAGGCGCGCGCGGCAGAGGGCTTCTCGAAGTAGAAGCCGATCAACAGGTACGAGCACAACCCCACCAGTTCCCACCCGGCGTAGAGGAAGAGCAGGTTGTCCGCCAGCACCAGAAGGAGCATGGAGGCCGCGAACAGCGACATGTAGGCGAAGAACCGCGGGAAGCGCGGGTCACCGTGCATGTAGCCGATCGAGTAGGTGAAGATCATCGAACCGACCACCGTGACCACCAGCAGCATGATGGTGGTGAGGTGGTCCACGCGGAAGCCGAGCTCCAGGGGGCTGCCGCCCAGGAGCATCCAGCGGACGGTCATCTCCACCGGCGGGGCGCCCAACAGCATCTCAACGAAGATCCCGATCGAAAGCAGGCCGGAGAGCCCGATGCCGCCAACCGCCACGTAGCTTCCCGCTCCGGGCAGGCGCCGGCCAAAGGCCGCGATCAACCCGCACGCTGCCAGGGGGAAGAGCGGAATCAGCCAGGCCAGGTCGCGCATCGCTACCACTTCAGCATGTTGATCCGGTCCACCTGGACCGTCTCAAGGTTCCTGTAGGCCGCCATGACCAGCGCCAGGCCAACGCCCACCTCACAGGCCGCCAGGGTAATCACCACGAGCGTGAACACCTGCCCGTTGAGCGCCGCGGGCGCCACGTACTTGTTGAAGGCAACCAGGTTGATGTTGGCGGCGTTGAGCATCAACTCGATGCCCATCAGGATCGCCACCGCATTCCGCCGTGTCAGCACCCCGTAGAGCCCCAGGCAGAAGAGCAGGGAGCTGACCACCAGGAAGTGAGTCAATCCGAGCGTCACGATGCTCCGGCCTCCCCGCGCTACCGCTCGCGCCGCGCGATGATGATGGCGCCGATCAGCGAGACCAACAGCACCAGGCTGGTGACCTCAAAGACCAGCACCATGGATGAGAGCAGGGTCGTGCCGATCTGGGTCGCGGTATACTCGGGAATAGTTCCGGGTCCTTTGGGCCAGGGCGTGCGCAGGAACACCCAGATCAACAACGCCGCGAGGGCGGCGCTTGCCAGCGCGCCCACGGGCACCTGCTCGTTGACCTGGCGGATCCTGATTCCGGTCCCGCCCTCCGTGAGCATGATGACGAATAGGATCAATACCGTGATCGCACCGGCGTATATCAGCACCTGGATGCCGGCAACGAACTCTGCCCGCAGCAGGACGTACAGGCCCGTGATCCCCAGGAAGGTCGGGATGAGCGCCAGAGCGCTGCGCACGATGTTCTTGGAGGTCACCACCACAACGGCGGGTATCAGCGTGACCGCGGACAGGATGAGAAATGCCGCCAGCGTACCCATGGGCTAGAAGGTGATCCTGTAGCCGGAGACCAGGATCCAGATGAGACCGGCCGGCAGCAGGATCTTCCAGCAGAGGTTGAGGAGCTGGTCCAGCCGGAAGCGTGGAAAAGTCCAGCGGACCCACATCATGAAGAACACCACCAGGTACATCTTGAGGAAGAACCACACGAGGGGAGGCAGCAACGGCCCCTTCCACCCGCCCAGGAACAGCGTCGTGGTCATGGCGGCCATCGCGAACATCTCGGCGTATTCGCCCAACATGAAAAGGGAGAAGCGCATGCCCGAGTATTCGGAGAAGTAGCCCGCGACCAGCTCGGACTCCGCCTCGGGCAGATCGAACGGGACCCGATTGACCTCCGCGGTGGCCGCGACCAGGAAGATGACGAACGCGGGAAACTGCCGGAAGATGAAGGACCCCATCCAGCCGTCCTGCGCGCGGACGATGCCCACCGTGGAGAGCGTCCCGGCCTCCATGGCCACGGCCACGAGCGCCATCCCCAGGGGAAGTTCGTAGCTGATCATCTGCGAGGCGCTCCGCAGCGCCCCGAGCAGCGAGTACTTGTTGTTGGACGCCCATCCTCCTGCCAGGATGCCGATCACGGTCATCGAGGCCATCGCCGCGAAGAACAAGATGCCGATGTTGAGGTCGCGGACGACCAGCACGGCCCCTCCGAGCGTGCCGAACGGAATAACCAGCCAGCCCATCAGTCCGGCGGTCGCGACCACCAGGGGGGCGGTGTTGAAGACCAGGGCATCCGCGGCCCGGGGGGTCACGTGCTCCTTCTGTAGGAGCTTGAGCGTGTCGGCAAGGGTCTGCAGCAGACCCTGCGGGCCGACGTGCTTGGGGCCCAGCCGGGACTGTATCCACCCGCCGATCTTGCGCTCGAGCAGCACGCCGAACATCGCGGCCACGATGGCCAGAAAGGTGAACATCCCCACCGCGGCCAGAACGGCCTTGGCGATCTCAGATCCCCAGTTCACCGCGAAACTCCTTGGGGGCGCTGCGCGGCGGGCTTCCTAGGTCCATTCGAGCGCGCCCTTCCGCCAGGCGTAGGCGAGGCCCAGCAGCAGCACAACCAGGAAGATCAGCATCTCGACGAATGCGAACTTGCCGAGCTGCCGGAACACGATCGCCCAGGGGTACAGGTAGATGACCTCTACCGCGAAGATCACGAAGACCAGTCCAAACAGGTAGTAGCGAATGTTGAACTGCGCCCAGGCCTGGCCGAAGGGCACCACGCCCGATTCGTAGGTCATGCGCTTCTGAGGGTACGCCGACCGGGGGGACAGCACCCAGACGATGGCCAGCGACAGGGCGGCCAACAGCAGGCCTATGACGGCAAACGCCGCGACGTACAGCCAGTCTAGAAGCAGCATACCCCTCTCCTGTACGCGGGTGGCCGCTGCGTGAGCCCAACACGAACGGGACGGACGTGCAGACCGGAGCAGTTCAGCATCGAACCTTCAGACCCACGCCAGCGTATCCGCTCAGCCACGGAGTGTCAAGAACCCCGCGCCGCGCGCGCTTCCCGGTCCCGGGGCAGATCCGAGACAGGCACCGGAGCGAAGTGCGCGGAGAAGTGTCGGAGCACAGGGGGTTCGTGCACAATACGCAGGCCGCCAATCTCCGCGCTGCGGGCCAGCGTGAGGCGGGCGGCTTGGACGACAACCGCCATGTGGGCATCGGTGTAGGCCCGGCGCGGCACCGTCAGCCGGACCATCTCGAGGCGGGGGAGGCGCTCCTGTCCGGTCTGCGGATCGCGCCCGGCCATGACGCTTCCCACCTCCACCCCGCGGACACCGCCGTCGGCGTAGAGCTCGCAGGCCAGCGACTGCGCGGGGTAGGCCGTCTGGGGAACGTGCGGCAGGAACCGCCGCGCGTCCAGGAACACAGCGTGTCCGCCTGGCGGCTCAATCAATGGAACGCCCGCCGCGCGCATGCCCTCGGCCAGCCGCGCCACCTGCCCGATGCGCCATTCCAGGTACGGCTGCTCCATCACTTCCCTCAGGCCCACCGCGATGGCCTCCAGGTCGCGGCCTGCCATTCCGCCGTAGGTTATGAACCCTTCGAAGAGGATCGCCCACGGAACCGCCTTCTGGTAGAGCGCTGCGTCCCGGAAAGCCAGGAAGCCGCCGATGTTGGCAAGCCCGTCCTTCTTGGCGCTGAACGTGCACCCGTCGGCCAGATCGCACATCTCACGCGCGATCGAGGCAGCCGTCCTCCCGGCGTATCCCGGCTCCCGCTGCTGGATGAAGTAGGCGTTCTCGGCGAACCGGCATGCGTCCAGGAAGAACGGTATTCCCCAACGGTCTGCCAGCGCCCGCACCTCGGTCAGGTTGGCCATGGAAACGGGCTGCCCGCCGCCGGAGTTGCAGGTGACCGTCACCAGGATAAGCGGCACCGCGTCCCGACCGGCCCGGCGGATGTACTCGTCGGCGCGCTCGACGTCCAGGTTGCCCTTGAACGGCGAGCGGTCCTGCGCGTCGTAGATCTCCTCCACTGCCAGGTCGAGGGCCACGGCCTGCCTGTGCTCGATGTGGGCACGCGTGGTGTCGAAGTGGACGTTGCCGATCACCTGCTGGCCCGGGGACACGAGCGCGGTGAAGAGGACGTGCTCGGCTCCCCGTCCCTGGTGAGCGGGTATCAGGTAGGGGAATCCCATTACCTCGGATGCGGACTCCGCCAGTCGGTCGAAGCTCCGGCTGCCAGCGTAGGCCTCGTCGCCGGCCATCATCGCCGCCCACTGCCGGTCGCTCATCGCCCCGGTCCCGCTGTCCGTCAGCAGGTCTATGTAGACGTCCTCGGACTTGAGCAGGAACAGATTGTGGTGGGCTGCCTCCAGCGCGCGCAGGCGCTGGTCGCGGGTCAACCGGCGGATTCCCTCCACGGCCTTGATCCGGTATGGCTCGGCAGGCGGTAGGGCGTCATCCATGGCGGCGCGCGAACCTCCCCGGCAGATCGCCAGCCATCTCCATCACGCGCAGGACGGCGGTCGCAAGGCGGAGCGGGTCGTGGCGGAGCAGCTCCTCCTCGCTCATCAGGGAAAACCCAACCGGATTCAAGCCCATCGCCTCCAGTTCGGACAGGGTCGGAGCCACCGGCACGCTGCCCTGGGCCGCGTAGCGGTCGAGCAGGGCCTGGTTCTGCGGGGCCTGGGTGTTGACGATCACGTGGGAAAACAGCCCCGGTACCGTGTGGGCGAAGACCGCGCGCACGTGATCGGCGGCGGAGTATCCATCGGTCTCGCCTGGCTGGGTCATCACGTTACAGATGTAGACCCTGGGCGCCTGGGACTCCAGCAACGCCTCGACCACCCCACGGACCAGCAGATTGGGGATGACGCTGGTGTAGAGACTGCCGGGGCCCAGCAGGATCAGGTCGGCCTCGGCAATTGCCTCCAGGACCTCGGGGAGAGGAAAGACCTCGGGAGGACGCAGGGAAACCCTGCGGATCCGGCCGCGCGCGGCCGTGATGACGGACTCGCCCTCAACAATGCGGCCGTCGGCGAGCTCGGCGACCAGCAGCACATCGTGGCCGGTGGTGGGCAGCACACGACCCCGGATCTTGAGGACCTTGCTGGTCTCCTTCACGGCCAGTTCAAGGTCACCCGTCACGCCGGTGAGACTGGCGATGAACAGGTTGCCGAAGGCATGACCGTCGAGCCCGCCGCCGCGAAACCGGTACTCAAACAGCCGCGTCATCAACGGCTCCACCTCGGCCAGCGCCACCAGGCAGTGGCGGATGTCCCCGGGCGGCAGAATACCCAGTTCCCGGCGCAGCCGGCCTGACGATCCGCCGTCGTCGAACACCGTTACCACAGCGGAGATATTGGACGTGTAGTGCTTGATGCCGCGCAGAAGCGTAGCAAGCCCGGTGCCGCCGCCGAGCGCTACCACGTTCAGTCCGCGGCGCTTCCGGCGGTGTTCGCGCAGGGCCTCTACCAGCGTGGGGCTACCGGTGGGGAAGAGGACCCGGTCAATCGAGCGCAGCATGCCCCGCAGGCCAATCAGAGCGATCAGAACGCCCAGCAGCACCCCGACCGTTCCCAGTGCCACCGGGGAAACGCTCCCCCGGCTGACCCGATCGAGCAGGCTGGCGAGCGAGAACACTGCGAAGTCGAACTCCGCCAGGAACCTGATGTTGACAATCAAAGAAACGCCCGCGCTGAAGAGCACGACCCCGACGCCTATGACCAGTCCCCACCGCTTGATGCCCAGGCCGGGCGCCAGCCAGCGCCGCCAGCGCTGCCACTGGCTGCGCGGTGGTGCGCTCATTGCGATTCCCCGAGGTCCCTGTCGTCCTTGCGAAGGTCGCGGTGGCTGACGCGGACCCGGTAGCCCCTGCGGCGCAGGTGTCGCGCCAGTTCCTCTCCCAGAACCACGGACCGATGGCGACCGCCCGTGCACCCCAAACCGATGGTCAGGTGGCTCTTGCCCTCGGCAACGAACTGCGGCAACAGGTAGTCGCCGAACTCGTTCAACCGGGCAAGGAAGTCGCGTGTCTGTGGCTGGCCGGCCACGAACTTCCGGACGTGGGCATGCGTGCCCGGAAGGGGACGGAGCGCCGGCTGGTAGTGGGGATTGGGCAGGAACCGCACGTCCAGGATGAGGTCGGCGTCAATGGGAATGCCGTACTTGTACCCGAAGGTGACGATGCTGACCTCGAGCGGGCGGCGGGGGGCACGGGCGCGCCTGTAGGCAGAGGCGATCTCGTCACGCAGCTCCCGGACCGTCAGGTTGGAAGTGTCAACGATCCGGTGTGCGCGCCCTTTCACCGCTTCCAGCCTGCGGCGCTCTGCGCGGATGCCGGTGAGCACACGTCCGGTCTGGGCGAGTGGATGCTTGCGGCGTGTCTCCTTGAATCGGCGCACCAGCACATCGTCGGCCGCGTCCAGGAAGAGGATGTCGGCACGCAGGCCCAGGCGGGCGACCTGGTGCAGGGCCGAAAACAGATCGTCGAAGAACTCCCCACCACGTATGTCAATGACTATCGCCACTCGTCGGACCTTTTCCTCGGAGTGCAGGCACAGATCGGCGAACTTCGGGAGGAGCGCAGGCGGGAGGTTGTCCACGCAGAAGAAACCGAGGTCTTCGAAGACCTTCATGACGGTGGACTTCCCGGCGCCCGAGAGGCCGGTGATGATCACAAACTGCACGCCACCGCGCCTGCGAGGGGCTGCTCGGGGGGGCGCGGCACGAGGAGGGCTGGGGCGCCGTTTCACCTGGCTAGCGACCGGAGAGGTGGCTGAGGAATGTGCTGATGATCGCAATTAGCAGTGCCCCCAGAAACGCCGACCCGAACGAGTCAATCTGCATCGGTGTGACCGCGGCGACCACGTACAGCATGAGCGCGTTCACTACCAGCGTGAACAACCCCAGGGTCAGAATGTTCAGCGGCAACGTAAGAACCAACAGGACCCAGCGGATCGAGGCGTTCACCAGGCCCAGCACCAGTGCCGCGATGAGGATGCTCTCGGTATTGGGCAAGCGGATGCCCGTTATGATCCTTGTCGTGATATAGATGGCGATGGCGTTGAATATCCAGCGCAGAAGGAACCCGCCGAGCATCGCACCCTCCCTAACCCGCCTGTAGGCCTCCCGCGGGCGAGATTCGCTTGTTTACTACTACAGCAACCCTCGCAGAACCTCTGGCACACGCCCTGGCAGCGAAACCACTGAGACGCCCGCGGCTTCCAGCGCCTCGATCTTGGCCTGCGCCCCTCCCTCGCTCCCGGAGATCACCGCGCCCGCGTGGCCCATGCGCTTGCCCGGCGGCGCGGTCTGGCCGGCTATGTACCCTACCACCGGCTTGCGGACCGAGGCCTGGATGAAGCGGGCGGCTTCTTCCTCGGCGCTGCCGCCGATCTCGCCCACCAGCACGATTGCCTGGGTCTCCGGGTCGTCCGCGAACAGCGCCACCGCCTCCTGGAACGTCAGTCCCACGACCGGATCGCCGCCCAGGCCCAGGGCTGTGCTCTGACCCAGGCCGGCCCGCGTCAGCCCGGCCACAATCTCGTAGGTCAGCGTGCCGCTGCGCGAGACCAGACCAACGCCGCCGGGCGAGAACAGGTGGTTCGGCATGATGCCGATCTTGCACCTGCCGGGCGAGGCCACGCCGGGCCCGTTCGGCCCCACGATACGCACGCCGGCCGCGCGCGCCTCTGCCACGATCTGTATCGAGTCGTGCACCGGGATGTGTTCCGTGATGATCACGATTGGGTCCAGCCGTGAGGCAATCGCCTCCAGCGCCGCATCCTTGGCCAGCCGAGCCGGCACGAATATGCACGAGGCAGTGGCGCCGGTCTGAGCCACGGCCTCGGCCACCGTATCGAAGACCGGCACACCGGCTACGGTCTGCCCGCCCTTGCCCGGCGTCATACCGGCTACAACCCTGGTGCCGAACTCCAGCATCCGGCGCGCGTGGAACTCGCCCTGATAGCCGGTGATGCCCTGGACCAGGACGCGGGTGTGCTCGTTCACAAGAATGGCCATCGTTCCCTCCGTGTTCCCCCAGGGCTACGCTCTCCCTGGGCTACGTTCTCCCAGGGCCAACCCCCCAGGCCTACGGACCCTGCAGCGCCTCCAGCACCGGCCGGCCCTGCCAGTCGCCCGGCATCGGAATGCCGAGCGCCGCCAGAGCGGTTGCGGCGGTATCGAACACCACGATGCGCCTGCCCACTGCCAGCCCACGCCGGGCCGTGCCTCCGAACGCCATCCACGGGATTGTCATGTCCTCCGGCCGGTTCGTCCCGTGGGTGATGCCGTGGCCGCCGTGGTCCGAGGTGACGATCAGCAGCGCCTGCGACGCCACGCCGGCGTCGTCGAAGGCCCGCAGCAGGCGCTCGATCAGGGCCGGGGCTGCGGCGATTACCCGGAGGTACTCCTCGCTCATCCAGCCGCGCCTGTGGCCTGTATCATCGGGGTCGGCAACGTGCACGAACAGCACGGCGGGCCGCTGCTCGCCGAAGAGCCGGGCCGCGGTCTCCACGACGTCGGCCTGGCGGAAGCGCGGATACAGCAGGTGCTGGGCGCTCGCGACCGATCCCGGCGGCATGAAGATCATCATCTTGGGCTTGGCGACGAGCGCCGCGGCCAGGCCGCCCGCGCGTGTAACCTCCGTGAAGATGGTGGTCCGCGCGAAGTACGGCTCGCCGACGCTCCAGTCGTTGAAGGTCACCCCGTGTACGGCCGGACCCACACCCGAGAGCATCGAGGCGTGGGCGGGCAGGGTCGAGCTTGGAAAGGTCGTCTGCGCCGTCCAGGACACGGTCCCGCGGGCGGCCAGCGCCCGGGGTATCGCCGTGGCCACCGCGTCGGCGCGTGCGCCGTCCAGACTGAGCACGATCACGTGCCGCGCAGGCGGCGCCGCGGGAGTAAGCCGGGCGGCGGCCTGAAGCAGCAGGGAGGCCTGGCCAGCCCATGCAAGCCAGACCAGAAGAACCGCCCAGGCCAGCGCGCGCACGCGCATACCGTGCCTCACCGTCTACTGCGCCCCGGCTACTGCGCCCCGGCCGCGAGGCGCACGGCCTCCTGCGCGGCGGACTCCGGGTCGGTCAGCGCGTGGATCCCCGCGGCCTGCAGGATCATCCTGCCTTCTTCCTCGTTGGTGCCGGTCAGGCGTACGACCATCGGCACCGCAGGCGGCTGCGCGGCTATCGCGCGGGCGATGTCGTCGCAGCGGGTTATCCCACCGAAGATGTTGACGAACAGCGCCCGCACGCCGCTCTTGCGCAGCACGATGCTCATCGCCTGCGACATGTTCTCGGTGGTGGCGCCGCCGCCCACGTCCAGGAAGTTGGCCGGGCGGCCTCCGAAGTGCGCGATCATGTCGAGCGTTGACATCACCAGCCCGGCGCCGTTGCCGATGATCGCAACATCGCCGTCCAGCTCGACGTACGACAGGTCCTGGCTCTGTGCCGCGGCCTCCAGCTCCGTGAGCTCCTCGTTGCGGGGCAGCCCCTCGTGCCGGAACGTCGCGTTGTCGTCAATGATGAGCTTGGCGTCTATGGCCAGGAGGGAGTCGTCCACCTTGGCCAGCGGGTTGATCTCCGCCAGCTCGGCGTCCATCTCGGCGCAGATCCGCCACAGGCCGTGCGCGATCGCGGCGAACTGAAGCAGGTGCTTGCCGCCGAAACCCAGGGCCCGGCCCATCTCGCGCGCATTGTAGGGATGAAACCCGGCAGTTGGGTCAACGTGATGCTTGACGATCTTCTCCGGGGTGGTGCGGGCCACGTCCTCGATGTCAACGCCGCCGGCGGCCGAGGCGATGGCCACCAGCCGCCGCGCCGCGCGGTCCACGGTGAACGCCAGGTAGTACTCGGCGCCGATCTCGGCCGCCTCGACCACCAGCAGGCGGCGGACCGCCTCGCCCTTGATGGTCATCCCCAGGATCTGGGCGGCTCTCTCCCGTGCCTCATCCGGCGTCCGGGCAACCTTGATCCCGCCTGCCTTTCCCCGGCCGCCTACCAGAACCTGGGCCTTCAGGACGACCGGGTAGGCCAGCGCCACGTCTTCAACCTGCTCGGGCCGCTCGACGACTGCGCCTTTCTGGATGGGGATGCCGTAAGCGGCGAAGATCTCCTTGGCCTGGTACTCGTGGAGCTTCATAGGGACCCCAGCCCCCCCAGCATCTCCCGAACCGCCCCGACCGAGGCCCGGAAGGCCGCCTGCTCCGCGGCATCAAGCGGGATCTCGATGATCCGCTCCACCCCGGCCGCGCCCAGCACCACCGGTACGCCAATGCAGACGTCGCGCTCGCCGTACTCGCCGTCCAGGTAGACGCTGGAGGGAATTACGCGCTTCCTGTCGCGCAGGATCGCATCGACCATCTCGCACACCGCGGCACCCGCCGCCGTGAAGCCGCTGGCCTTCATGAGCTCGGTGATCTCGGCCCCGCCGTGCCGTGTGCGCGCCACAACTGCCTCCACGCGCTCGGGCTCCATGAAGTGCGTGATCGGGACTCCACGCACGGTGGAGTACCTCGGCAGCGGCACCATGTCCTTGTCGGTGTGCGCGCCTATCACCATGCCGGTCGTGTCGTTCACCGAGACCCCCAGCTCCATGGACAGGAAGGTGCGGAACCGCGTCGAGTCCAGCGCGCCCGACTGCCCTACCACGCGCTCGCGCGGCAGGCCGGCGATCTTGTACGCCAGGTAGGTCATGGCGTCCAGCGGGTTGGTGAGCATGATGAGGATGGCGCCGGGCGAGGCCCCGATGACCGCCGGGACGATGTTGCGGATCAGCCCGGCGTTGGTGTCAATGAGCTGCTCCCGGGTCATCCCCGGCTTCCGCGGGATCCCCGCCGTGACGACCACGACGTCGGAACCCTCGGTGGCGGCGTAGTCGTTGCTGCCGGTCACGTGGATGTCAAACCCGGCAATCGCGCCCGCCTGCAGGATATCGAGCGCCTTTCCCTGGGGCAGGCCTTCCACGATGTCTGTCAGGACCACGTCGGCCAGCCCCTTGCTGGCGATCCAGTGAGCGGAGGCCGTGCCTACTGTACCTGCACCGATTATGGAAACCTTGGAACGCCTGACCATGGCTTCACGACTCCTTCCGGCGGTCGAGCGGCTGCCCGTGTGCGAAGTGTGCCTCAACTGTAACGAAAGCGCGGGGCCCCTTCAAGGACGGGCTGCGGTTCGCGCGGGTCCCGGCCGGGCCGCGGATCAAGGTCCGGCCGGGGCTCCAGACAACAGGAGGGGCGTTCCGTTGCGCCGAACTCCGGAGGCGCGTCCCCAGTGCACGCGAGGAGGGTGTTGTGTATGACGTCCGGCGAGAAGGCGATGCGCGTTGAGCGTGACTCGCTGGGAGCCATGGAGGTCCCTGCCGAGGCATACTACGGCGCGCAGACCGCCCGGGCCATCCAGAACTTCCCGATAAGCGATCAGCGGTTCCCGCGCGTCTTCATCCGCGCGATGGGCCTGATCAAGCGCGCGGCGGCCGAGGTGAACGCCGACCTGGGCCTGCTCGACCGCGCGCTCGCCGGGCCGATTGTCCGCGCGGCCCAGGAGGTCGCCGACGGCGCGTTCGATTCCGAGTTTCCGCTCGACATCTACCAGACCGGCTCGGGAACCTCCACCAACATGAACGCCAACGAGGTGATCGCAAACCGGGCCGCCGAGCTGATGGGCGCAGCGCGCGGCGCCAAGACTGTCCATCCCAACGACCACGTGAACATCTGCCAGTCGAGCAACGATGTCATCCCCACCGCGATCCATCTGGCCGCGCTGCTCGTGCTGCGCGAGGATCTACGCCCGGCGCTCGACGAGCTGGAGGCGGCGCTCCGCGCGAAGGCGGCGCAGTTCCACGGCATCATCAAGACCGGCAGGACGCACCTGATGGATGCCACGCCCGTACGGCTGGGCCAGGAGTTCGACGGGTACGCCGACCAGGTGGCCGGCGCCGGGCGCCGCCTTGGCTACGCCGAGGCCGAGCTCCGTGAAGTAGCGCTGGGCGGCACCGCGGTCGGGTCAGGGATCAACGCCCACCCCGAGTTTGCTGCGCGTGTCTGCGCCCGGCTCACCGAGCTGACGGACATCTCGCTGCGCGAGACCGCGGCGCACTTCCAGGCGCAGGCCTGTCTGGATGTGGTGGTCTTTGCGTCGGGAACGGTCCGAGCCTACGCCACGGCGCTGACCAAGATCGCCAACGACATCCGATGGATGGGATCAGGGCCGCGTGCAGGCCTGGCTGAACTCGTTCTCCCGGCGGTCCAGCCGGGATCCTCGATCATGCCGGGCAAGGTGAACCCGGTAATCGTCGAGTCCGTGATCCAGGCCTGCGCCCAGGCCCTCGGGAACGACGCCGTGGTTGCCCAGGGCAATCAATGGGGCAACTTTGAGCTGAACACGATGATGCCCGTGATGGCGCACAGCCTGCTCGGCGCGATCGCCCTGCTGGCCGCGGCCTCGCGCAACTTCGCCCGCCAGTGCGTCACCGGCCTGGAGGCGACCGGCCGCGGGCCTGAGTCGGTCGAGCGCGGCCTGATGCTGGCAACCGCGCTGGCACCGGTCATCGGGTACGACGCCGCGGCCGAGATTGCCAAAGAAGCCGCCCTGACCGGGAAGACCGTGCGCGAGATCGCACTGGCGCGCGGTGGGCTGACCGCCGAACAACTTCGGGAAATACTGAACCCTGAATCCATGACCGAGCCGGGCGTACGCGGCATCCTGGGCGGGGGCTAACAGGGCGTGGGGGTCCGGCAGGGCGTGGGGGGTCAGCCGGGCGTGGGGGACCAGCAGGGCTTGTTCGAACGTGTCTACGCGGCGGTCCGCAGAGTGCCGCGCGGGCGCGTAATAACATACGGCGAGATCGCCCGGCAGGTGGGGCTGCGCAACGGCGCCCGCACCGTGGGCTGGGCGCTGGCATCGCACCCAGACGGAGAGGCGGTACCATGGTGGCGGGTCGTGCGGAGTGACGGAACGATCGCCAACCGGCAGTTTGCCGCCGAGCAGAGGAAGCGGCTGCGTCGCGACGGCGTGCGGTTCGCGCTAGACGGGAGCGTAGATCTGGCCCGGTACGGATCGTGATCCGGCGTGTCTACCTCAGAAGGGGGCCGGATTGTAGTCCGCGCCGCCCGGCCAGCCACGCTGCCAGCGCGCCGGCTGAGCAAACCCCGGCGCCGGAAAGCACGGCGGCCGGTGCGCCCAAGGCCGAGGCCAGGGATCCCATGAGCAGGCCTCCGAGGGGCGCGGTTCCAAAGAAAGCAAGGATATAGATGCTCATCACCCTGCCCCGTAGCCCATCGGGCACAATGGACTGAATCGTGGTGTTGGTTGACGACAGGTAAGAGGTCATCGCGCCGCTCAACACGACCATGAGCACAAGCGACAGGGCGTAATAAGAGCTCAGGGCAAACGCGGCCAGCAGCACGACGAATGCGGCCTGCGTGCCCAGGATGACGTTCCCAGGGTTCCTGGGCCGCGACGATGCCAGGGCCAGCACCCCGATGGTGGCGCCGAGACCGCTGGCGGTCATAAGCATCCCGAACCCCTGCGCGGACACGTGCAACACATCGCGGGCAAAGACCGGCATCAGGACCGTGAACGGCAGCCCGAATACGCCGGTGACAGCCAGAAGCCCCAGGAACCTGCGCAGCGCCGGGTGCTGCCAGGCAAAGGCAACGCCCTCCCGGACCTCGCGCAGCACGCGCTGCCGCTCGCCGGTCGGCGGCCGGGAGTTCACGCGGATCGTCGCCAGCGCGCCCAGCACCGCCAGGTAGGTAATCGTGTTGATCGCAAAGCACGCCCCTGGACCCCCTCGCGGTCCGAGCTGGCCGATCACGAACCCGGCGATCGCGGGGCCTAGGATCCGCGACCCGTTGAACATCGCCGAGTTCAGCGCTATGGCGTTCAGCAGGTCGTCCCGCCCAACCAGGTGCGGGATCAGCGACTGCCTGGCAGGCATGTCAATCGCCGACGCGATTCCGCCGATCACGCTGACTGCCAGGATCTGCCAGACCTCGATCCGGCCCGCAAGTGTCAAGACCGCAAGGACCATGGAGATCGCCATGAACGTTCCCTGGCTGGCCAGAAGCAGGTGACGCTTCTCGGACCGATCGGCGATGACGCCTCCGACCAGGGCCAGGAGCATGGTGGGGATGGTGTTCACCATCATCACCGTCCCCAGCATCAGCGGCGATCCGGTGAGGTCGTAGACGAGCCAGGACAGGGCCGTGGTCTGGCCCCAGGAACCGGTGAGGGAGACCAGGCCGCCCCACCAGAACCGTCGGTAGTTCGGGTAGCGGAGAGCGCTGAAGGTGGTGGCGGCCCGGATGCCCCTAATGTCGGCGAGGATCATTTGCCTCCGGCGGAGCCGGAATCGAGCGGCTGCCGCATCGCGTCGAGGAACGCCTCGATGTCACGGCGGAAGAGACGGTACATCTTCCCCAGCTTAACGGCCGGCAGCAGGCCCTCGCGGATGTACCTGTAGAGCGTGATCTTGTGAACCTGGAGATACTCCGCCGCCTGCTCGACCGTCAGAATCTCCTGATCCAGCAGCGGCTCACGCTGACGCACCGTTCCACCACCCCCTACTGCTTGACGAACTCGATCCACTGGGCCGCCGCCTCCTGCGCCCGATCGGCCCGAAACCTGTAGTACTTGAGGTTGTCGCGCTCGACCACCTGTACCAGATGGGCCGCGCGCAGCATCGCCATGTGGTACAGGGCGGTCACATGCGACACGCCCAGCGCCTTGGCCAGTTCTTGGAGGTACATGTCGCGGCCGGCCAGCAACCGCAGGATTCTCAGGCGCGTCTCGTCGCCCAGCGCCTTGTAAAACCGCAGAAGCTCAGGCGGCACGCCCCCTGTGGTCGAGGACTCAATTGGGTATATGAAGACGCGGATGCCCTGGTAGGCGGTGAGCAAGTTGTAGGGACGGAAGAAGTACGTGGGCGCCAGCACCACTCCGGCGAACGAGGCACCGGGCTCCAGGACGAAGCCGCCGGTCGCCTGCTCCACCAGCTCGGTGCTGCCAGAAACCGTTGCCCGACGCGCGAGCGCGGCCGCGGACTGCTCAAGCAGGGGTACGACCCGCGCCTCCTCGTTGGCGTAGACCCTGGCGTAGCCTTCGCGCAGCAACCGGACCAACCGGGACTTTGCCTCAGAGGGTGAGAGCACCACCAGACGCCGCAGCGAGTCCACGTCGGCTTCCGAGTGGGTGGCCGCTAGAAACGCCTCGACCGCGTCCTGCGACCCACCGATCGCGGCGCGCAGGAGCGGCAGTTCCTGACGATCGGGCAACGCCCCGACCAGCATCAACTCGAGCAGGGCTTCCGCCGGTGTGGACTGGATGCGCTTGATGAACGCGCGCACCGACAGCCCGGGGGTGTGCTCGAGCACGCCTACCAGTCCGAGCGTCGGCCCAAGTCTGGGGAAGAACAAGGCGAGGTCGGCCCGCAGGTTGGCCCCCAGGGCACCGCGCGCGCGCTCGACCCAGTCGGACGAGACCTCGAACCCCCGGCCCTCCTCGCTGCGCTCCAGCAGGTAGAGGCATGCCAGGAAGTCATAGGCAGGCGAGGGATCAATTCGGACCCGCAGTTCATGGCGAGGCGCGGTCAGGTCTATGACCTTCAAGCCAGCCCACTCCTATGTAGATAGCTATCTACATAGGAGTAAACCACACCTTACCAGCGCGCGCAAGTGGCAGGCGGCGGCTTGCGGCGGTCACGAGCATTGCGAACAGGCCCAACCAGCGTCCATCGTGCTGTATCAGGGCTTCAGGGTGAAACTGCACCCCGACGATGAATGGATCGTCACCGGACGCTTCCACGGCTTCGATCACCCCGTCGTCGGCCCATGCCGCGGCCACGAGCCCGGCGCCGGGCGTCTCAACGGCCTGCAGGTGGCGCGAGTTGACCAGTACATGGTCCTCGCCCACCACGACCGAGAGGTGCGAGTGCGGAGCGATCCGGATCCGGTGTGCCCTGTGCTCTTCCGGATCCATCATGCGGTGCCCGAGCGCGCCCGGCCAATCCAGCGCCAGGTTGCGCACAAGCGTCCCTCCCAGGGCTTCGTTGATCGTCTGCATTCCGCGGCAGATGCCCAGCATCGGCACGCCCTGCTCAGCGGCGGCTAAGACTAGGGCGTGCTCGAACCGATAGCGCTCGGGGTCCGTCTCCTCGAGCGACGGCCGGGGGTGCTCGGCAAGGAAACCCGCGGACAAGGGCCGGCCTCCCGCGAGCAACAGGCCGTCCAACCTCTTGATGAGGTCTCCGGCCGCGGCCCGATCCCCCTCCACAGGCAGGAGTACGGGGAGGCCCCCGGCACGCGAGAGTGCCGCGGCGCATAGTCCGTCCCCCGCAGAACCGCGGTCAGCGCGCTCAAGCGCCAGAGGCACCGGAATCCCGATGGACGGCCGGCCCATCGCCTCACTCCATCCCCAGCCGCGGGTCCAGCACGTCCCGCAGCCCTTCTCCTACGAGGTTCACCGCCAGCACCAGCGCGACAATCGCAAGCCCGGGGAAGGTGGAAACCCACCAGGCGGTCAGCATGACGTCGCGGCCGTCCGCCACCATCGAGCCCCAGGCCGGCAGGCGCGGCGGCAGACCCATGCCCAGGAACGACAGCGACGCCTCCAGCACGATGAAGTGCCCCATGCGCAGCGTGCCGAGCACCACGCTCGTGTGGATCATGTTGGGGAGGATGTGCCGGCCGAGGATCCGGGTGCTGGAGGCCCCCAGCGCGCGGGCGGCGTCAACATACTCTCGGTTGCCCTGGCTGAGGGTGTCGCCGCGCGCCACCCGGTAGAACTCCACCCATCCCTTGAATGCCAGCGCCATCACGAGATTCCAGAATCCCGGCCCCAGCGCCGCCATGACCCCAATGGCAAAGATCAGATGCGGGAAGGCCATCAGTAACTCGGCGAACCGCGAGACGAGACCGTCCGTCGGCCCCCGGAAGAACCCGGCGGCCAGGCCGAGCACCAGGCCAGGAATCAGCGACATCACGGTGGCCGTCGCGCCGACGAGCAGCGAGATCCGGCCGCCGTAGATGATCCGCGACCACACGTCGCGGCCAAGGCCGTCGGTGCCCAACCAGTGGGCTGGTGCGCCGCCCGGCATCCAGGAAGGAGGGGCCAGTCGGTTCTCCAGCCGCGAGGCGCCCGGGTCGAACGGCGCGGCCTGCGGTGCGAACACCGCCAGGAGCGCAATGGCGACCATGACCACCGCCCCGGCAACTGCCGAAGGATGACGCGCCAATCGCAGCAGGGTGAGCGCGATGCCGCGGCGGCTGGGCCTTGGAGGGGAAACCACTCTGGCGGCTACCGCCATTGCCTCACCACTTCGGCGCTACAGCGAGATGCGCGGGTCCAGGTAGATGTAGCACAGGTCCACCGCCAGGTTGGCAAGCACGAACGTGAACGCGTAGAGCATGACCGCGCCCTGCACCACCGGGTAGTCGCGGCTGAAGATCGCGTCCACGACCATGCGGCCCATCCCAGGCCATCCGAAGACCGTCTCGACGATCATGTTACCGCCGAGCAGCACACCTACCTGCAGCCCGACAACGGTCACCGTCGGGATGAGCGCATTGCGCAACGCGTGGCGCCAGACGACCACCCGGCTGGCCAGGCCTTTGGAGCGCGCCGTGGTAACGTACTGCTCACGCATCACCTCGACCATGCTGGACCGTGTCACCCGGGCGACTATCGCCATCATGCTGGCGCCCAGCACGACGGCCGGGAGGGTAAGGTGCCTCAGGACGTCGCCTAAAGCCGCCCAGTTGCGCGTGAGCACGCTGTCCAGCAGATAGAACCCGGTCACAGGTGTCAGGAGGACCTCGTGGCTCACGCGGCCCGAGGTCGGGAACCAGCCGAGCCTGACCGCAAACACGATGATCCCCACGATGCCCAGCCAGAACGCCGGCATCGAGATACCCAGGAACGCGCCGCCCATCGCCATCCGGTCCAGCCACGAGCGCTGGTAGACCGCTGAGAGCACTCCTATCGGCAGGGCCACCAGCAATGCGACGACCGTGGCGGCCAGGGCCAGCTCGATCGTGGCCGGCAGCGCCTCGACCAGCATTCCAAACACAGGGCGACGCCGGGCGAACGAGGTGCCGAAATCGCCGCGGGCCGCGTCGGCGACGAACCGCACCAGTTGCCCGGTCAGCGGCTGGTCGAGGTGGAAATCCCGACGGAGGCGGTCGAGGTCCTGCTGTGAGACCGCCCCCGTCTGCCCGAGCATGATGTCCACGGGATCGCCCGGCAGCATCCGCATCACGATGAACACGATCACCGCCACCCCCAGCATGATCGGGATCGTGTTCAGGATGCGGCGCGCCAGAACGAGCGTGCGCACTCGGCTACCGCACCGTGTAACCCGCCTCGCGAAGCAGCGTACGGGCCCGCGTCAGATCGTACGTGTACGGCCGCAGGCGCGGGTTGTAGCCGAACCCGCTGGGCAGGAACGCGGTGGCCAGCCGTGTGCCGTAGCCCCTGTATATGGCCTTGAGGATCGCGTCCCAGTTGACCGCGTGGTTGAGCGCCTGGCGGACTTTCAGGTCGTTGAACGGTGGCTTGGCGTTGTTCAACTCGACCCCCGAGACGCGCGTCCCCTGTGTGGTCTTGACCTCAGTGCGGGGGTCACGATCAATCTCGGTTATCAGGTCCACGGGCATGTCCTCGATGATGTGCACCTCCCCGGCCTTCAGCGCGGCCACGCGGGTCGCGGGCTCGGGCATCATCCGGAAGACCACGCCCCGCAGCGGCGCCGGGCCGACCGGCGCCAGTTCGGGCGCGCCGCCGTAGTACTTGTCATAGCGCTCCAGCACTATCTGGCCATCCACGCGGCCGGCTAGGTACTTGAACGGTCCGGCGCCCACCGGGCGCTCGGCGAACGCGCGGTCGCCGACGGTCTGAATGTAGCGCTTGGGCACGATCTGGAAGTGCACCAGCGCCTGCATGAATGCCGGGAACGGGCGGGCGAGGGTAAAGCGCACCACGTTCTCGCCAACGCGCTCGACGCGGTCGAGCGGGCCCAGCAGCGCGCGGCGGGGACTGCTGGCGCCGGCGATGGCCCCGTCCTTGAGTATGCGCTCGAAGGTGAAGAGGACGTCCTCGGCGGTCAGCGGATCGCCGTTGTGGAACGTCACGCCCGAGCGGATCGTGAACTCATAGGTGGTCGGTGACGGCTGCCGCATGGCCGAGGCCAGTTCAAGCACCACTTGGTCCTTGGTCGTCCGAGTAACCAGGCCGTCGAAGATGTTGCGCAGCACCGTCTCGGTCTTCCGATCGCGAAACATCGCGGGGTCGAACGTCGCGATCGCGTTGGTGTTCATCCCAACCACGATGACCCCACCGCGGCTCAGGCGCACGTCGTGCAGGTTGATGCGGCTGTCCATCGAGGCTTCCCAGTTCTCAACCAGGCTGCTGGCGCCGTGGATATCCTGGCGGAAGTACGCGAAGATCCAGGGGGCCTCCCGGAAGATTATGTCCTGGACTTTGAAGTAGGCGTCGCGGCGGGCGGTGTTATCGGCCCCGGTAGAACCGACCACGAGCAGTTCGTCCACCTCTTTGTTGGAGTAGAACGAGTAGTTTCCGCGGCCGCCGGTGGTCAACTTGGGCTCGGCCAAGTCGAATGGCTCGAAGAACGCGCTCCCCCAGTCGGTCATGTAGGCCAGGCGCTCTCCGGCCTGCATGCGAGCGATCATGCTGGTGCGCTCCCAGACACGGACCTCTACCTGGGCGCCCAGCGTGCGGAGGTTGTCGGCGATCGCCTCGGCCTCGGGCCGGCGGAACGCCTCGGTGTCGAGGGCGAAGGCGAGCACGCGGTCCTGAGCACCGGCCGGTGCAAGCAGGCCGGCGGATACGGCAAGCAGGGCTACCGCGGTGAGCAGACGCGGGTATCCTCCCATGGTGCCTCCCTCCTCAGATCGAATACGCGCGGCGGATCGTGAACCGATAGCGATCGCCGCGGTAGTACGCGTTGTCGTGCGTAATCGGCTTTCCCGACGCGGTGAGCACGGTCCGGTCACTGGCCACTACGGCCGCGCCCTCACTGATCTGCAGTATGCGGGCGACCTCGTCCGGTGCAGGCGCGGCTTCGTAGGCCTGCACGACCTGAGCCGGCTCCAGCCCGGCAACGCGGCGCACGTGCTCCAGCACCAACCCGAAGGTCACGCGGCCCTCGGCCTCGGCGGCCAGCAGGGCACGCGCGGTTGGCTCGCCTGTCTCAGGCGGCAGATGAATCCGGTAGAACGCCAGGGGCGCACCGTCGGCCATGCTCACCATGTCCACGACGACCACCGTCTCACCCAGGGACAGCCCCAGAGCCTTTGCGATCTCGGCATGCGCCTGCGCGGTGCGAATGCCGAGAAGTCTTGCCGTGGGTCTGTATCCGGCAGCGGAGACGGCCTCTGAGAACCGCACCACGCGTGAGAGGTCCTGGTCTATCTTGGACCGCGCCACGAAGGTCCCCTTGGCCGGCACGCGCATCAGGAGTCCTGAGGCCACCAGGTCGTGGATGGTCTGCCGGACCGTTGTGCGGCTGACCCCGTAGGTCTCGCAGATCTCCCGTTCGGATGGGATGCGCTCGCCCGGGGGGATCTCCCCCGAACGGATGGCGCGGACGAGGGCGGCACCGAGCTGCCGGTGCAGAGGAATGGCGTGGTGGCGCTTCAGCTTCATCGTCGCCCCACTCATCGTCGCCCCACGGTCAACGCCCCACGCGTCGTCGCGCCGGACTGGTTACTACCAGTGGTGACCAATGCTACGACCCGAGGCTACGACCCGAACGCCCGTAACTCCTCCTGCCGGCCGGGTCACCTGCCAACCGGGTCCCCCACGGAGTCAGTGCGGCGCCTGCGAGAGGTACTTGTCGAACCAGGCCAGCAGCCGCTTGAGCCGCTCGATCCTCGGCTTGGGCCGGCCGTTGGAGCTCATCTGGTGGCTCTCTCCCAGGAACCGCAGGAACGCGGCCTCCTTGCCCATCTTCCGCAGCGCCATGTAGAACTGCTCCGACTGCTCGACCGGGCACCTGTGATCGGCCTCGTTGGCGATGATCAATACCGGGGTGGTGACGTTCTTCGCGTACATGAGTGGGGACTCCCTCAGCAGCTTGCCGGGATCGTCCCAGGGCGTGGCGCCCCACTCCAGCTCGGCCCAGGTGGCGCCTATGTCGCTTGTGCCGTAGAAGCTGATCAGGTTGCTGACGCACACCTCGGTTATCGCGCAGCGGAACCGATGCGTGTGCCCGATCAACCAGTTGGTCATGAAACCGCCGTACGAGCCACCGGTGACGGCCACGCGGCCGGCATCAATGAACCCCAGCGTGATCGCGTGGTCTATCCCGCGGAGGATGTCCTCGCTGTCCTTGCCGCCCCAATCGGTCACTACCGCCCGCGTGAACGCCTCACCGTAACCCTGGCTGCCGCGCGGGTTCGTCCACACCACGACGTACCCGCGCGCCGCGAGCAGGGCCACGTAGTGGTTGAATGCGTACCCGTAGGCCGCGTGCGGGCCGCCGTGTATACGCAAGATCGCCGGGTACTTCTTCCCGGGATCGAACCCCGGCGGGGTGAGCAGCCATCCCTCCATCGGCCAGCCGTCGGCTCCCGGGTACGAGAACGGCCGTGGCTCGCCCAGGTCGAGGCCGGCGAGCAGATCGTCGTTGAAGCCGGCGAGCCGGCGGGGCTCGCCTGATTCCGGAAGCAGCCACAGTTCGTCCAGCGACGCAGGGCCTATGCGCTGGTAGACCACCTGGCCTGCTGCCGCCGTCAGGTCGGCGACCACCTCGTCTCCGTCGGTGAGTTGCCGGACCGCGCGGTCGGCGACCTCCACGCAGTACAGGTGCGTGCGGCCTCCGGTGGTGGAGAGGAAGATGATCGCGCTGCTGTCCTGCGTCCAGGCCGGGACCGGGAACATGGGCGTCAGGCGCACGTCGCTGCCCACGGCATTCCCCACTGAACGGTCGAGGCCGGCGGTGAGGTTGACCGCCTCTCCTCCTTCAACAGGAACGATCCATACCCCGAAGTTCGTCGCGCTCTTGGCGTGGAAGTCGTGCCCGACGAAGGCCACGTAGCGGCCGTCGGGTGAGGGCACCGGCGAGACGCATGGACCGGAGTTGTGCGTCAACTGTCGCAGCGCGCGCGTCTGGACATCGGCGGCCCACACGTCGCGCACGAACGACAGGTCCGCTTCCGGAGTCCGGTTGGCGAGAAAGACGATCTCGCGGCCCCCTGGTAGCCAGGCCGGGGAGTCGTGGTCATAGTCACCATCGGTGATCCGGGACGGATCCCCGCCGCCCAGGGGCACGGTCCAGACGTGCGCGTAACCTTCAAGAAACCCCATCGCGTCGAACTTGTACTTGGGGCGGGTCACCTCCCGGACGATCACCTCTTCGTCGGCATCTCCGGTCTCGACTTCGCCGGAGGCGCCCCGTGACACGAAGGCCAGGGTTCGCCCGTCGGGCGACCAGGCCGGCTGGCTCACGCCTGCCTTGAAGAAGGTCAACTGGCGGGCCTCCCCGCCATCAGAGGGGATGACCCACAGCTGCATCGCCGCGCGCTTGCGGCCGCGGCGCCTGCCGCCGCGGTTGGACAGGAACGCGATCCACCGGCCGTCCGGAGACCAGACAGGATTCGTGTCCCGCGCCTCATCGGCGGTGAACGGCCGCGGCTCTCCGCCGGAAACCGGCGCCATCCACAGGTGCCCGCAGAACTCGTTGGCATCGTGGTCGAGCCGCGCCAGCGCGAACACCACGTGCCCACCGTCGGGTGAGATCGCGGCGTTGTGTGGAAACCGGATCTTCAGTAGATCGTCAATCTCGATCGGGCGCCTGTTCATTTGGGCCTCCATGGCGAGGTCTTTGGCAGAGCACCTGGGCCAGAGCAGGGAGATGGCGCACCGGGCTGGAATGACCCCCTGTCATCCCAAGGAGGTGACGGCCTGTGACCACGTACCGAACGGCCAGGGGCACGCTAATATTCTACTTCTTGCTGCTGGTCTTCACGACTGTAGTCGTCGGACCAGTGGTCATGGCCCAGCTCCCCGGGCTGTATGCGTTCCGTCTCCCTGTGGCGGTCTTCGCCGCCGCATGGATCATAGCCCTGCTATGGGCCTGGTACATCTACCTTTCGACCCCGTTCGAGATCACCTACCGGTTCGGGGAACCCATTGTCTTCCGCGCGCTGCTGAAGCGGACGGTGCTGGAACCGAAGGCCATCACCTCCATCACCACGGGGCCGTTCAGTCCTACGATAAGGCTGGTCCACTCCGGGGGGGCAATCAACCTGTTGGGCCAGATGGACGGTTTCCACGATTTCCTGGCGAGGATCAAGGCCGAGAACGGCAACGTGATGGTGCGGGGCCTCTAGGCCCCACCGTCCAGCACCAGCAGGTGGGCGACCCCGAACCCAATGGTCACGCCCACGTCTTCACCTTCGCGGAAGATCCCCTCCTCGAGGGGACTGCGGCCGATGGCCTGTAGCAGTGTCCCCCCAACCTTCACCTCGTACTCCACCTGCGAGCCCAGGTAGACCGCGCGGCGCACTACGCCCCTCAACGTGCCGTCCCGCGCCAGGTGCACCGTCTCGGGGCGGACCACCACGCCGACACGTGCGCCTACCGGGGGGGCCGCTGTGGCCGGCAGCGCCGCTGTCGCCTGCGGAACTGCTCTGTCGTGTGGAAACGGCACGAGCGCCTCGATCCCATCCATGGCCACCCGGCACTGCCCATCAAGGGTCTCGACCACCCGACCCTCCAGCAGGTTGACCTTTCCGACGAACTCGGCCACGAACGGGTTGGCCGGTCGCGCGTATAGCTCGGCGGGCGGGGCCAACTGCTGCATCCTTCCGCGGTCGAGCACGACGATACGGTCGGCCAGTGTCATCGCCTCGACCTGATCGTGGGTGACGTAGATCGCCGTGATTCCGACCTCGCGCTGGATGCGCCGCAGCTCGACGCGCATCTGCTCGCGCAGCTTGGCGTCGAGGTTGGACAGGGGCTCATCCAGCAGCAGCACCCGAGGCCGGGTGACCACGGCCCGCGCCACCGCGACCCGCTGCTGCTGCCCGCCGCTGAGCTGGTCGGGCGAGCGCCGGGCCAGGCCCTCGAGGCCCACCAGCGCCAGGGCATCGGCAACGCGATCCCTCGTTTCTGCCTCGCCGACCCCGCGCACCCGCAGCCCGAACGCCACGTTCTCGAAGACGTCCAGATGGGGGAAGAGCGCGTAGGATTGAAAGACCATGGCGGTTCCGCGCCCGTCCGGTGGCAGGTGCGTCACCCGCTGTCCTGCCAGCTCTATCTCGCCCGCGGTCGGGGTCTCGAACCCGGCGATGATGCGGAGCAGGGTGGTCTTGCCGCAACCGCTCGGCCCGAGCAGCGAGACGAACTCGCCGGCGTGGACCGCGAGCGACACGTCGTCCACCGCGGTCACCGGTGCGCCGGTTGGATCGGCGAATACCTTGGTGACGCGGTCCACGCGCAGGGATATCTCGCCCGCGGGTGGTGGAGTCTCATGCGCCGACATCAGAGAAACCTCCCCTGCACCGGGCTGTATCCTCGGCGGAGCATCAGCCCAATAATCCCGATGGCCACGATGACCAACGCCAGCAACACCAGGCTGTAGGCGGCGGCCGCGTTGTACCGCCCCGACCCCACCTCGCTGAGGATCTGAACGGTCATCAGGTTCCAGTTTGCCGAGACCAGGAAGACCGCGGCGCTGATCGCGGTCATCGCGCGCACGAACGCGAAGACCAGGGCCGAGAAGAATGCCGGCCGCACCAGCGGCAGCGTAACGCGCCTGAAGGTCACCGCGCTGGACGCCCCCAGGTTCGCCGCCGCCTCCTCGATCGAGGGATCTATCTGCCGGAGCACGGCGATGCCCGCCTGTATCCCCACGGGCACGTAGCGGAAGACGAAGCAGGCCACCAGGATCGCCATGGTGCCTGTCAACAGCAGCGGCCGCTGGTTGAACGCCAGGATGTAACCGATGCCGACCACGGTACCCGGCAGCGCGAAGTTGAGCAGAGAGGTCAGCTCGAGCCATCCACGCCCGGGGAACTTCCGGCGCACAACCAGGAACGCTATGGTCATGCCCAGCAGGCCGGAGATCGGGGTCGCGGTGACCGCTATTGCCAGCGTGTCCCTGATCGTCTCCTGTCCCACGCTCAGCACGTACAGGAGCGCCTCCAGCGACGGCGTGTTGTCCACGCCCCAGGTCCGCGCAAGCGCGCCGGCGGCGATTACCGCGTAGAACAAGACCACCACCCCGGCGGTGGCCGCGGTGACACCGAACAGCAGCCAGGTGGCCGCCGGGCTGGTGGCCTTGAGCGACGAACGACCCGGCTTGCCCGTGACGGTCACATACCGCCGGCTGCCCACGATGAGGCGGTAGAGGATGAACGCGGTGACAGACGGCACCAGCAGCAGCACCGACAGCGCGGCGCCTGCCTGCAGGTTGAACATGCCGGTGATCTGCAGGTAGGCCTGCACCGAGAGCACCGGAAACGCGCTTCCGGCCAGCAGCAGGGGGTTCCCGAAGTCGGCCAGCGATTCGATGAACACCACAAGGAACGCGCTGGTGATACCGGGGACAGCCAGCGGCAGGAGCACCCGTCGGAAGACCGTCCACCGCCGCGCCCCCAGGTTGAGCGCGGCGTCCTCCAGGGTGGGATCAATCCCCTCCAGCACTCCGCGGAGCACCAGGTAGGCCACCGGCGCAAAGGTCATCACCTGCGCCAGCAGCAGCCCCTTGAAGCCGTAGATGTTGAAGTCCCGCAGGCCCAGCAGGCCCGAGGTGACGATCCCGCCCCGGCCGAAGAGCAGGATGATCGCGATCGACGAGACGAAAGGGGGCGAAACGATCGGCAGGATTGCCAGCAGGTGAAACAGCCGCTTGAACGGCACGGCCGTGCGGACCAGCGTGTAGGCGTAGGCGAACCCGAGCGCCACGCTGACGGCGGCGGTCAGCCCGCCTATCATCAGACTGTTGACCACGGCCCGCTGCACGTACCACGACCGCAACTGGTCGCGGTATGCTTCGAGCGAAAGCACGCCGCCCGGCGTGAGACTGACCAACAGGACGCGCACGAGCGGCCAGATGATGAAGATCAGCAGCGCGGCCTGGATCAGCGCGGCCGCCAGCAGTATGACCGGATCTGCGAGAAGCCGGCGCAGGCCTCCCCTGCCCTGTGGGAGACCCGCGCCGGTAACTACGGCACGGCTCATGTCTTATCGGCCGCCCAGCACCTCGTTGATCCAGCGGTTGACAAGGCGCAGGCGGTTCTTGCCCGCGAAGTCCACGTCGTACTTGATGAGCGGAACCAGGCGCAGCGCCGGAAGTCCGGGCTGGCGCTTTGCCTTGTCGCTCACCGGGAAGAAGAAGGTCTCGTGCTCGGCCAGACTGTTCTGCCCCTCGGGCGAGATAATCCAGTCCACGAGCCGCCTCGCCTCGGCCTCACGCCGCGCTCCCTTGACGATCGAGATCGCCGGCGCCTCAAAGCCCACGCCCTCCTTGGGGAAGACCGTGATCAGGGGGTAGCCGCGGAAGTAGAGCTGGTATAGCGCTGGGGTGAACTGGATGCCTATCGCGACCTCGCCGAAGGCCACCGCGCGGGAGGGCGCTGTGCCGCTGGTGGTGTAGGTCTGAACGTTGGGATGGAGCTGCCTCATGTAGGCAAACGCCTTGTCCTCACCCATGATCTGCACCAGCGCAACCACCATGTTGTAGGCGGTGCCCGAGGTCTGCGGGCTCGGCATCTGGATTAGGCCCCGGAGCTGCGGGCTGAGCAGGTCCTGCCAGGAAACCGGCCGCTTGATCTTACGGTCGTCCAGTACCTTGGTGTTCAGGCCGAACCCCAGCGGGTTCATGTAGAAGCTTACCCAGTAGTTCTCCGGGTCGCGGAACCGGGCGTCGAGCGCAGCGGCGCCTGGTGAGGCGTAGGGCTGCGTGAGCCCGCGGATCTTGGCGTCCACGTGGTTCTCGCTGGGCGCGCCGAACCAGACGTCCGCCTGGGGATTCCCGCGCTCGGCCTCCAGGCGGGCCAGCGCCGGGCCGGTCGAGAGAAAGGTGATCCGTGCCTCGATGCCGGTGGCCCGGCTGAACGCGCCCAGGATCTTGCGCGCGTTCTCCTCGTCCACGCTTGAGTACACGGTCAGGGACGGCGCCTGCGCCCGCGCGGCGGATGCCGGCAGCAGCAGGGCAAACACAAGCAAAAACGCGAACCATCGTCGCATTGGACAGTTCCTCCTTGATCGTGGGTCGCTTGAGGAGTTCCGCGCGGACAGCGGAACTTCCTTCCACGAGGCAGTCCGGTTCGGCCCGGTCCCACGGCCCCAGGAACCCGCCCGTGATTGACGAACAGGTGATCGTTGTGGCCAAAGAAGAGCAGTCCGAGCAGCGCGGCGCGGCTATGCGGCGCGTGCAGTCGCACCTGGCGGCGGGCATCGCGGTCGGGCAGGAGTGCCTGCGTGCGGACGCGGAGACAATCGCGGCGGCGGCGTGCCTGGTCATCGAGACCGTCTTCCGCGGCGGCAGGATCTACCTTTTCGGCAACGGCGGATCGGCCGCCGACGCCCAGCACCTGGCGGCCGAGTTCGTCGGGAGGTTCGCGTGCCCCAGGACCCCGATCCCGGCGGTCGCTTTCACGACGGACACCTCGGTGCTGACCTCCATCGCCAACGACTTCGGCTACGACCACGTCTTTGCACGCCAGGCTGAGGCGCTTGTGCGCGAGGGTGACGTGGTGATAGCGATCTCCACCAGCGGCGGATCGGCCAGTGTGGTCAAGGGGGCCGAGGCCGCCCGGCGCGCGGGCGCGAGGATCATCGCGCTGACCGGCCAGGACGGCGGCGCGCTGGCGCCGCTGGCCGATGTGACGATCCGGGTGCCCTCGGAACAGACCGCATTGATCCAGGAAGCGCACATTGCCATGGGCCACGCCATCTGCGCGGCCGTGGAGGAGGCGTGGGTGGCGGGAGACCAAACCACCGCACCGCGCGAGGGTACCGCCGGCGCATGAAGCGGTGCGCGTGGACGAACACCAATCCGTTGATGGTCGCCTACCACGACACCGAGTGGGGTGTGCCGGTACACGACGACCGCAGGCTGTTTGAGTTCCTGGTGCTCGACGCGTTCCAGGCCGGGCTGAGCTGGGCGATCGTCCTGAAGAAACGCGAACAGTTCCGCCGCGCGCTGCACGGCTTCGACCCGGCACGGATAGCCCGGTACACCGCGCGCGACCTCACCCGGCTGCTGGCCGACCCCGGCATCATCCGCAACCGTCTGAAGGTCGAGGCCACTGTTCACAACGCGCGGCGGTTTCTGGAAGCCCAGGCCGAGTTCGGTTCGTTCGACCGCTACATTTGGCAGTTTGTAGACGGACGCACGATCGTGCACCGGTTCCGCACCGTCGGCCAGATCCCCGCAACGAGCAGTCAGTCCGACGCGATGAGCCGCGACCTGCGCTCGCGCGGCTTCAAGTTCGTGGGCTCGACGATCTGCTACGCTTTCATGCAGGCGGCCGGCCTGGTGAACGACCACGTGGTGGGGTGCTTCAGGTATCGCGAGGTGGATCGGCCCGGAGGACCACCATGAGCGACTGGTACAAGGATGCCATCATCTATCAGTTGCACGTACGGGCCTTCCGTGACTCAGACGGCAGCGGCACCGGAGACTTCCGCGGCCTCATGGAGAAACTGGACTACGTTCAGGAACTCGGCGTCAACTGCCTGTGGCTGATGCCGTTCTACCCCTCCCCGCTCAAGGACGATGGATACGACATCTCCGATTACTGCGCCGTTCATCCCGACTACGGCACGCTGGACGACTTCCAGGAGTTCCTGGACGAGGCCCACCGCCGGGGCATGCGGGTCATCACCGAGCTTGTGCTCAACCACACCTCAGACCAGCACCCGTGGTTCCTTGACTCTCGGCGATCGCCCGAGTCGCCCTATCGCGACTGGTACGTCTGGAGCACCACCCACAACCGATACCGGGATGCAAGGGTCATCTTCTCGGACACCGAGGTCTCCAACTGGACATGGGACCCCGCGGCAGATGCCTACTACTGGCACCGATTCTTCAGCCACCAGCCCGACCTGAACTACGCCAATCCCGCTGTGCAAGAAGCAATCCTGGGCGTGGCTGGGTTCTGGCTGGACCGCGGCGTAGATGGGCTTCGGTTCGATGCCGTTCCATATCTTTTCGAGCGCGAGGGCACCTCCTGCGAGAACCTCCCGGAGACGCATGCCTTCGTCCGGCGGCTACGGCGCTTCATGGACGAGCGCTACGGTGACAGGATGCTCCTGGCCGAGGCAAATCAGCGGCCCGAGGATCTCTGCGCATACTTCGGGGAAGGCGACGAGTTCCACGCGGCCTTTCATTTCACGCTGATGCCCAGGATGTTCATGGCAATCCGGCGCGAGGACAGGCAGCCGATCGTGGATGCCGTTATCCAAACACCACAGGCCCCTTTCACCTGTCAGTGGGTCATCTTCCTCCGCAACCACGACGAGCTCACCCTCGAGATGGTCACCCAGGAGGAGCGCACGTACATGCAGGCCGAGTATGCCCGAGAGCCGCGCATGCGGCTGCATCTGGGCATCCGGCGCCGGCTGGCCCCGCTGCTCGATAACAGCCGCCGGAGGATCGAGGTGTTGAACAGCCTGCTCCTCTCGCTGCCGGGCACCCCGAGCATCTACTACGGGGATGAGATCGGCATGGGGGACAACTTCTACCTGGGCGATCGCTCGGGCGTACGCACGCCCATGCAGTGGAACTCAGACCGCAACGCCGGGTTCTCGTCGGCGAACCGCCAACAACTCTATCTGCCGGTGGTCGTCGATCCGGAGTTCCACTACGAGGCCGTCAATGTCGAGGCACAGCAGCGCAATCCGGCCTCCCTTCTGAACTGGATGAGACGGGTGATCGGCATCCGACAGCGGTTCCCCGTATTGGGACGGGGCGCGCTCGAGTTCCTCGAGCCGGCCAACCCGAAGGTGCTCGCCTACCTGCGGACGGACTTCGAAACCACGATCCTCTGCGTCGTCAACCTCTCGCGCTACGCGCAGCCCTGCGAGCTGGATCTCCGGCGCTTCGTCGGGCTGGTGCCGGTCGAGCTCTTTGGCAACACACCGTTCCCGCCGATTGGCGATCTTCCCTACTTCCTCACCCTCGGACCCCACAGCTTCTACTGGTTCCGCCTGTCCGGGCCATGAGCGGCGGCGCAGGGATGAGCGGCGGCGCAGGGCGCGACCGTCTTGCGGTCCTGCTGGACTTCGATGGCACGCTCGCCGAGATCACCGACCGGCCCGACGAAGCGCGCCTGGATCCCGGGCTTCGCGAGCTGCTGGAACGCCTGAGCCACAACCCCCGGGTCCTCGTGGCGGTCATCAGCGGACGGGCACTCGGGGACATCCGCCGGCGCATCGGCCTGGAGCACATCCTGTACGCGGGAAACCACGGTTTGGAGCTCGCAGGGCCCGGGTGGACGCTGGCGCACGATGCCGCCATGGAGGCCCAGGGCCTCGTCGGCGCGTGTTGCGACCGGCTCTCTCTTCGTCTGCGCGACGTTCATGGCGCCCTCGTGGAGAACAAGGGTCTCTCCGCCAGCGTTCACTTCCGTCTGGTTGCCGGTGAACAGGTCGAAGCGGTGCGGCGGATCGTGCTCGAGGAGATCGAGCGGGTTTCGGCGGGTCGCCTTGAGGCCAGGGAAGGCAAGATGGTCCTGGAGATACTGCCGGCGCTGGACTGGGACAAGGGAAAGGCCGCGCGCTGGCTGCTTGAGCGCGCCCTTGGTAGCGGTTGGGAGGCGCGGTGCGCGGTCGTCTATGTCGGCGACGACAGCACCGACGAAGACGCGTTCGTGGCGCTCGCGGAAGATGGGATCACCATCCGGGTGTCCCCGCACCCGCAGCCGACCGCCGCCCGCCACCAGGTGAGAAACGTCGGGGACGTGCGCCGGCTACTCGAAGCGATCGCGGGCTGGATGACCGCTCCTGCCTAGCCCTCCCATGGCAGATCAGGCACCCCTCGGCGGTGATTGAGCAGCCGTGCCAGCACGAACAGGCAATCGGAAAGCCGGTTGAGGTAGCGCAGGATCTCAGGGTTGACCTCGGCCGAACGTGCCAGCGTCACCGCGCGTCGCTCAGCGCGGCGGACCAGCGCGCGGGCCAGGTGGCAGATCGCCGCCGGCGCGCTTCCCCCGGGCAGGATGAACGCGTGCTGGGGCGGTATCTCTGCTTCCCAGCCGTCTATCAGGGCTTCGAGGGCCAGGACGGCGACCGCGCCGAGACCGGGCACCGCGCCTGGACCCGGGGCGGCCGGCTTCGGAGTAGCCATCTCGGAGCCCACCTCGAAGAGCGTGCGCTGGAACCCCTGGATGACCTCTGCCAGGCCCGCGTCCACGTGCACGGCCAGCAGTCCCAGCGCGCTGCAGGCCTCGTCGAGCGCGCCGTAGGCCTCGACCCGGAGGTCGTCCTTGGGCACGCGGCTCCCCCCAATCAGGCCTGTCTCGCCGCGGTCACCGGTCCTGGTGTAGATCCTTGGCATCGGCCGTCACCGGGATGTGCTTCGCAAACCAGTCCGAGATCAGACGCAGCCGCTCGAGCCGGTGCTGCGGCTGGCCGTTGCGCGAGAGATCGTGGCTCTCGTTAGGGAAGCGCACGAAGGCAACCTCGCGACCCAGCTTCTTGAGCGCCGCGAAGAGCTGCTCACCCTCGCCGATGGGGCAGCGCAGGTCGTTCTCGCTGTGCAGGATCAGCAGCGGGGTGGTGATGTTCTTCACGTAGGCCAGCGGGGACCGCTCCCAGTAGAACAGGGGGCTGTCCCAGGGCTCGCCGGGGAACTCCCAGTAGCCCTTGAAGTACGCCAGGTCGCTCATCCCCCACTGGCTCAGGCAGTTGGAGATGGACCGCATCGTCACCGCCGCCTTGAACCGGCCGGTGTGGCCGATGACCCAGTTGGTCATGTATCCGCCGTAGGAGCCGCCCTCCACGCCGAGGCGGTCAGGATCAATGTATGGAAAGCGCGAAAGCGCGGCGTCGAGTCCGGTCATGATGTCGGCGTAGTCCTCCCCACCCCAGTCGTGCTTTGTCGCAGCGGTGAAGACCTGGCCGTATCCCTGGCTGCCGCGCGGGTTGGTCAGGATCACCGCGTAGCCAAGCGAGGCCAGCATCTGGAACTCGTGGAAGAACGCCTCCCCATAGGCACCGTGCGGCCCTCCGTGTATGGTCAGGATCGCGGGATACCGACCTGTGGGCTCCAGTCCTGCCGGAGGGAACACCCACCCCTCGATCGTCCAGTCGTCGGCGCCACGGTAAGCGAACCGTTCGGGATGGCTGAGCGCCGCCTGTCCGAGCAACGTCTTGTTGACTTCTGTCAGGCGGCGTTCTCCGGAGGAAGGGATCTCCGGTCGGCCCTCGTTCAGGCCTTCCACCTCTGCCACCCAGACGTCGCCAGGGGTGGCCGGATCGGAGACGGCCAGCGCGACGCGCCGGCAGGCGGCATCGTAGGACTCGCCGTAGACCTCGCGGCGCCCCGTGGTCATCAATCCCACGGCGCCTGTGGAGACCTCGACCGCTGCCAGCTGGGTGGTACCACCCTCCGCCACCATGACGAATATGAACCGGCCGTCGGGCGACCAGACCGGCTGCCCTGCGTGGGGGTGCGCCCGCATGTCGGTTATGACGTGGTGTGCCAGCGAGCGGTCGAAGTGACGGGTCAGGCAGCGAGGGTCGCCGCTGCCGTCGGCGGCCACCACCCATAGCATCGTGTTCGAGGCGCCCATGCACGCGTTCTCGTGTCCCAGGTACGCGATCATCGTACCGTCGGGCGACCAGGCCGGCATGAGAACCGGCCCAACGCCGCGGGTCAGCCGCCGCGCCTCGCCGGTGGAGAGCGCGATCGTCCAGACGTCGGCGATGTTGGTGTAGTCGGCGTCCTCGGACCGGTTGGCGACGAATGCCAGCCGCGTGCCATCAGGGCTCCACGCGGGTTCGCGATGGTCGAAATCGCCGTCGGTCACCTGCCTGGACGGCCCGCCGCCCGAGGGCACGACGAAGATGTGCTTGTACCGGTTGTCCCAGAAGCCCTCGCCATCGGCCTTGTGCTTCATGCGCGTGATCACCTTGACGTCGCCGGCAGGCTTCTCCTTCAGAGGCGGCTTGCCGGCGAAAGCGATCTGCCCGCCGTCAGGGGACCAGACGGCCTCGGAGGGGCCGTGCTCTTCCTGCGTGATCCGCGTGGCCTCACCCCCGCCGAGCGGGATCACCCACAGGTGCTTCGGGCGGGTAGCGCCGGCCTTGGGCGCAGGTCCCCGATCGGAGGTGAAGAGCAGCCGTCCCCCGTCCTGCGACCAGGCCGGCTGGCGGTCGCGGTGCTCGCCGGAGGTGAACTGGCGCGGCGCCGCGCCTCCGGTCTCGACCAACCACAGGTGCGCGTGGTACTCGTGCGACGGGCCGCCGTCGGCGCCGTTGCGCGCCGCGACGATCTCCTGCGAGTAGGCGACCGTGCGGCCGCCAGGCGAGAGCGCCACGCCGTTGATCCATCTCAGGGCCAACAGGTCTTCAGCGGTAATGCGGCGGGTCGTCATGAAGGAACCTCCGTCAGGGGTGCGCCGCTATCTCCCCAACGAAAGCCGCTCGATGAGCGGCACGGGGAGCCCTGCGGCGTCCATCTTGCGTTGTGTCTCCTCGATCGGGTAGGGAACGCGAAACAGCGTGGCGGTCGGACCTTGCGTGTCCAGAACCATGTAGGCCGCGCGTGGATCACCGTCGCGCGGCTGGCCCACGCTGCCGGGATTGATGATGTACCGGGCGCCCGGCGTCAGGGCCCGCGGGACCTCGGGCAACAGGCCCTGCGTGCTCACCCGCCGCTTCGCCTCCACGAAGATCGCGGGATGGTGGGTATGACCCACGAGCGCTATCTGGAACGGCGCCGCCAGGAAGCTCGCGCGGGCGGTTCGGCCGTCCAGGATGTACTCGTCCAGCGGCCGACGCAGGCTACCGTGCACGAGCACCAGCCCCGTGGGCAGCGTGGGGTCCTCCGTGGCGCCCTCCGCGGGGTCTGCCGTGAGGTCGGCGCGCGGGGAAAGCGCGCTCAGATAGGCCCGGGGACCGTCCTCCAACACCTGCCGGGTCCAGACGATGGCTTCCTGGGCGAAGAAGTTGAAGTTATCGGTCGGGGAATCCGACAGGGCCGCCTGGTCGTGGTTGCCCATCACCGCTGCCCACAGCAGCGGACGGAGCCGTTCGACGCACGCGTTGGGATCTGGGCCGTAGCCAACGAAGTCGCCCAGGCACACCAGCATGTCCGGCGGCTGACTGCCCTGATGCGCGAGGACTGCTTCAAGCGCCTCAAGGTTCGCGTGGACGTCTGATACGACCCCGATGCGCATCTGCGGCCCCTATTCAAACTCGCGCAGCTCGCGCTCGATCCGCTCGGCCTCTTCTGGGGTGGGAGGCCTGGGAGCGGAGCGGGCTGGCGCGGCGGACCCTCCGGTCGCGCTGCGACGCACGACCTTGAGAAGCACGAAGATGCCGATGCCCACGGCGATGGGAAGCGATAGCCAGAGAAGCAGGCCTAGGCCACGGCGCGGCGGCGCGGCAAGCACGCCTTCGCCGAACTGCGCCACGAAGTAGGCGATGATCTGCTCCCGGTTCTGTCCCTGCTGCAGCCGCTCGCGTATGATCGCGCGCATCTGCACGGCGAGCTGGGCCCCGGACTCGGCGACGGTCTGCCCGGCGCAGACCGGGCACATCAGCTCGTTCGCGATTGCCTGGATCTGGTCGTCCAGCGTCGGCCCGGCCTGCGCGGTGCCGGCAGCAAGCAGAAGCCCAACCAGGACGAACGCGGCCACCCCTGGCACGGCGCTTCTCATGCCATCACCGCCTGGGCCTGGGCGAGTTCCCATCTGCATCCCAGCGCCTTGAAGAGGGCCACCGACGCCGCGTGTTCCTCCAGCGCCTCTGTTCGGTCCAGCGCGAAGAGCACCCGGGCCAGGATCAGCCGGGCGGCTGCCTCGTGGTAGCGATCTCCACCGGCGGTGAACACGGCCAGCGCGCTCCGGATGATCCCTTCGGCCTCCCCGGCCCGGCCGTCGTACAGCAGCGCCTCCGCGAGCCCCAGGCATGCCTGGGCAGGGCCTTCGCGCTGCCCGGCCGGCCAGCGGCGGCGCGCTTCCTTGAACAGCGCGATCGCGCGACGGATTGCCCGGCGATCACGGGGACGCCCAACGCGCAGCACCAGATCACCCCGGCTGGCCGCGGCTGCGGCGATCCACTCATCGCGCCCGCCCCGCCGGGCCAGACGTAGCGTGCGGTCGGAGTAGTCCAGGCCGGCTTCGAGACACCCGTCGGCCGCGGCCGGGAGCACATCCGCCAGATCCCTGTACAAGGCCTCCACGTGGGTGCGGTACGGCACCGTGGCCTCTTCTCCCAGTATCCGGGCTGCCAGGTTGACCAGTTCGCGGGCCCGTGCCAGTCCCTCCTCCATCGGCTCGGGCCTCCGGGAATGCCGCAGCGCCGTAGAGAGGCCCAGGAGCCACAGGATCTGGAGTGACGGGTCGCCCGCTGCGCGGACCTCGCTCTCGGCGGTCTCGAACGCGATGGTTGCCCGCTCGAGCGCCGCGGCGCCCTCGGAGAAGAACGCCCGCAGCGCCACCCAGCCTGTTGAGACCGGATCGGCCGCCACGGTTTCTGCTCTCACGGGACGACGGACACCAGCGTGCCGGCGCGCAGCCGCGCCCTCCAGAGGTGGCCGAGCAGCCAGAGCGAGATCACCGCGGTCAACAGCACCCCGGTCGGGACCCCGCCGGCCAGCGGTAGCTTCGCTGCCAGGCCGAAGATCGTCTGCAGGGCCACGACGAACAGGAGCGCCAGGCCCAGTCCACCCCGCACGCCCGCGCGGATCAAGTAGGCCGTGGTTACGATGTGAGCGAGGGTTGGGAAGAACCACGCCACGACGGCAACGGCGGTCGAAAGCGGCGTTATGAACGGCGTTCCAACCAGACCGAGAGCCAGCGCGAGGAACTTCTGCCCTGCCACCAGCCCGAACCCGGCGCCCGATGCGGCGCCGTAGGCGAGAGCGGTCACGGCGTCCGTGGGCGCGAAGACGATCGCCATCAGCGGGACCGTGGCCTTGAGCAGCTCCCCGACCAGCGCCGCGATCAACAGGTTAGTCGTGAGGCCGGCCGGGCCGCGCTCCAGGCCTCCAATAGGGCCCACCCAGTCCCACGCCATCTTGGTGGCTTCCCTGGCGAAGAAACCGGCGGCGATGCCGCCGAGGAGGCACAGCCACAGCAGCGGCCTGCGGATGCTCCTGCCGGCAAGCGGGAGCAGACCCAGGAGCGCAAAGACCGCCGCGATGATTATGGACGCGTACTGCTGCATCATGCAAACCTCACAGGGAGTATGCCGGGGAAACGCACCGGGGTGCGACCGGGGGAATGCTCGGGCAGCTCACCTGGGTGCGACCTCGGCCCATTGTATGACAGGGGGCGCCGCGGGTCAATTTGGTGGGTCCGGAGGAACGCTCGACGGCAGGGACAGTGCGGCGCGCGCCCAGAGCTCGCGGACGAGTTCAAGCAGGTCCTGACGGCGGCGCTGAGTGGGTGCCAGGTCGCCGACCACGTAGCCCCCCATGTACCGATTGCGTACCGCGGAGGTGTAGAAGGGCGCCCAGAACGACTCCTCGCGGCCCTCATGCAGGACAACGACACGCCAGCCCACGCGGGCTTCGAGACGGCAGTGCCCGGGCGTGTGCACTACCCACGCATCGCTGGCATTGAACTCGCGGTGCAAGATCTCACGCAGACGGGACACCAGGAGCGGCCGGCCGGGCCAGCGCCCGGCCGGCCGCTCGGCGAATGTCGGCATCTGCGAGGAACTACCCATGCTCGAGACGGGCGTTCAGGTCGTCCATGAACGCCGCAAGGTACGCCGCGCCTATCTCCACCGGGCGCGCCCCCCGCCGGAGCACCGTTTCGGGGACCGGCATCGCGGCGGCGATCTCGTGAACAACCGGTCGCAGCGCCTTCAGGTACATCTGCAGGGACTTCTTGGCGGAACGGGTGTGGGGAACGGGCATGACGAATCCGTGCCTGCGCTCACCTGGCTCGAGCCTTCGGACACCTCTCATGCTCGCCACCTCCTCGCGGCCTCAGAGAGATCGCCTAGCGGTGCGGCGCGGCAAACTCGGTAACCGTGGGCGTGACCAGCCGCATGTAGTCCTGGACGGCCAGCGCTATCGTCTCACGGTGCGAGCAGGCGTTGAAGACGATCCTGGGTTGCGTGCTGAGGCTCTGGTCCATGTAGACCGGGACGTTGTAGAGGTGGCCGAACGGCGGCATCGCGCCCGTTTCGCAGTCCGGGAACAGCGACGCGAACTCCTCCTCGCGGGCCAGGCGGGCCGCCTTGGCTCCCAGCGCGCTCTTCAGCTTGACCAGGTCCACCCGTGCCGCGGCCGGCAGGATCAGCATTACCTGCCTGCCGTCCACGTCGGCGATCACAACCTTCGCGAACTGGCGTCCGGGAACGTGTTCTGCGGCGGCGACTTCTTGTGCGGTGTACGCTTCGGGGTGAGGTGTCAGTTCGTACCGGACACCGTGCTCGCGGAGGTAGGTCTCGAGTCGCTCTCGCCCTCGCATACCCTCTGCCTCCCTTCTGCGTGGGGGTTCCCTGCTTCCAGTGATGACGTTCCACGCCCCGGGGCAAGGCCCCTTCCACCCAACACCGTGCGGAGGTCAGGCCCTGGGCCGAGAAGAACTAGACCGAGCCTGACAACTTGCTTGAGAAGGACATCTCCTACAACGGCGTCGGGGGTCGAGCATGCTCTCACCATCCGCCATCTACCGAAACATGCCCTGGGTCTTGCTGCTGGTGTCGGTCATCTCAGCGGTGTTGCTGGGGTTCTTCATCCTGAGGGTGATCAGGTTGGTGAGGCAGGCGTACATCACCAGCGTTCCGCTCGTGGAGCAGCAGGACATCCAGTTCGACTCGGCGGGCCGTGTGGTTCTGTGCACTGAGGGGCCTCGATTCATCACCCGATTCTCAAACCTCACCTACGAGCTAGGCACTCGTGATGGCGCACGCATTGAGGGCAAAACGGTCTGGCTCGGCCGTGTATCGTCGGGCGTCTCGAAGGTGAGATTGGCGGTAGAAAGCTACGAGATCCCCAGGCCTGGACGTTACGTTCTGCGGATCCACGGGCTAGGACCCGGATGGATCGCCGATACAGAACACCTGGTCGTCTTCATGAAACCGTATCTCGCCCGGAGCATCGGGTACGTGGTCGGGGTAGCCCTGTCGGCCGTGCTTCTAATCGGAAGCACGATCCTGTTCCTGATCCGCCTGACCGAGGGAGGAGCGGGCGCATGAGCGAACCTCGCGGCGCAATACAGCTCGAACCGCTGCTCCAGGCCCTCTTCGTGGTCGCGATCTTCGCCGTCGCGCTGGTGTACGCCGTTCGGTGGGGCAGGGCGCATGCCAGGGCAGAGATGGAATTCGCGCGGACCCAGGGCTGGACCCACACCTTCGCGCACAACGATCGACAGGGGCTCCCAAAGAGGCTTGCGGACAGCCTCGAAAGAGTGGCGCCCGAGAAGAAGTTCGATCTGCAGTCCATCATGACGGTCGAGTCCGGGTGGAGGAAGGTGTTCTTGTTCCGTTGCCGCTACCGTCGCATGTATCGCATGGGGGAGTGGGAAAGGAAAGATAACCCTGGATCTGCCTGCCTGATTGAGTCGAACCGGTTCAAGTCGGTGGGATCGCACGTGGAGATCAGATGGATACGCGGAGCCGCCTCGGCCAAGGAAATCGTCAATGAGTCACTACAGGAAGTCCTCCTCGAGTACAAGAAGGCACCGCTTGCCGAGTCCGCCGAGGATGTCGTGATTACCATAGGCCGAGGGGGGGCCGTCGTATCAATGTGGGGCCCGGCGTCGCCCGAGCAATGGCTCCAACTCCTGGACCTTTGCCGGCAGATCGAATCGGCGCTGTAGCCACATGGTCCAATGTGCGCAATGCGGAAGAGAGCTCGGCCAACAAGGCGAGGACCAACGTGTGGCGTCCATCTCGGGCGGCATCATGGGGGATGAATACATCGAGTCGTATTTCCTGTGCAGTCGCTGCGGGGTCTACACGGTGGAGATCTACCATGACCGATTCCTGGGAGAGGACTCGGTCTCCGTGCGGGGTCCGGTGCCCAGAGCAGAGGGTGACGCGAAGGTCAAGCTGATCAAGCAGTGCTCCAGGCCCTGGGACAAGAGGTGCCGCTGCGAGGCACACAGATCATACTTCGGGGGCTGGTTGGATTAGTTAGCGGCCCCCCGCAGCTTCTCGAGGACTGCGCTGATCTTCTCCACATCCAAGGCGATTTCCATGAGCCCCAGGTGCTCTACGGCCAACGCGGGGTCAACTTGATCCTTGATGACCGGTTCCATGATGTGAAAGACGGGTAACCCGAGCGACACTCCGGCCAGTGCCCCCGCCCAACTTGGATCTCCCTTTGTGACGGTCTCGGCATAGAGTTCGGCGCTATCCGCATCGGGCGCACCCAGTACCACGATGACGTCGTCTTTGCCGTGCCGTTCTATGTAGTTCTTGATGCTCTCTTGACCCTCCAGGTCAAAGGCGCCGGCCGATGTTCAGACGAAACACTGGGTCTGCGTGATGACCGGCTCGGCGCCGGCGCTCCTCACGCAGGCTTCAATGGCCGGACCCTGCACTCCATCCCGTTCACCGATGATGATGACCTTCCTCGACTTCAGCAGCATTCTGGCTACACACCTCCTTTGTTCCGTTCCAACAGGAATGACATCCCGTCGGCGAGCTGGGTCATGCGCCCCAAAAAGAGGCTCCCCTTAGCCACAAACATGGTGTTGTTCATCTCACCCGACATCATCTTCCTGACCGCGTGCCCCAGCACAGGCACGGCGGAGGCGGTATGTCCCTGAGTGGAGGAGAATCCAAGCATTCCGTGTTCTTCAACGAAACGGTCAAGATCCGCGCGTTGGATCTCTCCGCGCAAGACCGCGAAGCTGCCGATGACCCGGTAGTTCGTCCTGGGCACATTGCCGCTTCCCTGCGGCTCGGTGATCTCGGGGTTGTGCATTTCCGTGGCGTACTTGTCGATCTGCGTTAGCTTGAGTCCCAGCCGGTCTAACGGTTGCACGATCAAGGTGTCGAAGATGGCCTGCTGGCTGGAACCTGAACCGATCTCGTGTTTTCCAATGGAATCGAGCCGAATGACCGGGCTCTTGCCGTCGTCCCGCCCTACCCGAACCGCGACCGCGGCGATCACGTCCTCCAGGATCGGCATGTCATGGCGGAGATGACCTTGAAACTTCATCCCGAGCTTGGCAAAGGAACCGCCGGCCACGACAACCACATCGCTGAAGATCCCCGACGCGACCAGGCCAGCGGCCACCACGATGGCATGGACCGTACCGGAGCAGAACGCCTTGATATCGGCGCCCCCTGCTCTCGAGCACCCGCACAGCTCTCCGATGGCCTTCGCCATGTTGCCGCCGCCCCGGTTATAGCGGTCTCCGACCGCCTCCTCGCCGCCCCCCAGGAGGAAGTCCACGGCCTCGGCCCTCCCCGTCGCGGCGACCTGGTGCCGCAACGCCAACGCACCGGAGGCCCTGACGGCCAGATTCTCCATCAGAATCTCCGCCGTGAGGTTGGGGTCTTCCTCATGCCCGGTTCGCACACACCCGACGAGCCGACCGCCTCGATCATACATGGGGAGGGTCACCCCGTCGGCGAGCTGCTGCTCGATGTCGGCCAGAGAGACGCCGTTGCCCAGTCTCAGAAGATCCGCGTCCGAGAAGAGGGGATGCTGCCTCAATTTGCCCGTGACGTCGCGTGCAAAGCCTTCTTCCAGCAAGACCAGTTGGAACTCATCGCAGATCTTCATCATGCCGTAGAACTCGTCTTCGGGCATGATCTCGCCAAAGGGCCCCCACCGAGAGCCGTCGCGCACAGGATGCTTGTACCAGGGAGACGGAACACGCGCCAGGTCATCAGGGTCAAGATTGCCAATGAATACCTGGTTCGGCGGGTAGGCGACGGCCTCTTCAAAGGTGCGCAGGTGGCTCCGGAACGACTCCAGCAAGGGAGGATTCTTCTTTATCTCCCGCGAGGGTTTGGAGCCGTGACGGATCAGTCCGGGCACATGGGCCAGAAAGTATGAAACTCCCCGCACGACGGGCTTCGTCGGTTGGTGTTGCGCTGAAGAGCTCACGATGGACTCCCAGCCAAACTGCACACCTTGTGCGCCGAGAGCGCGGCGGTCACGCCATCGCCGACGGCGGTAGCGATCTGTCTGTCCGAACCGTGCCGTATGTCGCCGGCTGCGAAGACCCCTGGGACAGACGTCTCCAGTCTCTCGCCCACCAACACGTATCCCTTGTCGTCCAACGACACCAGGCCATTGAGATAGCCCGTGTTGGGCTCGATCCCGATTCGGACCAAGACGCCGCCTGCGGGCAATGTTGTTCTCTCGCCTGTCAGGACATTGACGAGCTCCACCTCCCTCACGTGGTCGTCACCCCTGATGGCTTCAATCCTTGTACCGCAGCGGATTTGGATCTTGGGGTCGGCCAGGGCCCTGTCGTGAAGGATCTTCGTGGCCAGCACCTGAGGCATAATCTCAACCACGATGATCTCAGAGACGAGTCGCGACAGATACAGGGCTTCGGTCAGCCCGCTGTCGCCCCCGCCGGCTACCGCGACGACACTATCCTTGAACTGCGGGGCGTCGCATACGCCGCAGTAACTCACGCCCTTCCCCAAGAACTCGCTCTCTCCCGCCACACCCATCTTCCTCGGCGACGCACCACCGGCGAGGATCACGGTTCTCGCCCGATGGGTGACGTCTCCACCTCGGATGAGCGCAGCCCTGACGACCTTGTACTCGTCACGCGGCTCGATGCCCTCAACCCGAGCCAGCTTGAACTGCATGCCAAACTTCATCGCCTGCTTCATCATCTCCAGGCCGAGCTTGGCGCCGGAAACCCCGTCAGGGAACCCGGGGTAGTTCTCCACCAGCGGGATGCTTCGCATCCCGCCCCCGGCGGCTTCGTCCCCCAAGAGGAGGACTGTCAGGCCGCCCCGACTCGCATAGAGGCCCGCCGACAGTCCCGCGGGGCCGCACCCGACGATGATGACCTGGTAATCCTCGTTCATCCCCCGTTTCAACCTACCCGTCGAACACGGTCTGTTGCTCCACGTCGGTCTGCAGGGCGCGCAGCCCCTTCTCGACCAGTCGCAGACGCAACTCCCTCTCGTCGCGCTCCGGCAACGCGGGATTACCTAGGGGATGCGGGATCGCGACCGCCGGAACGATGCGGTTGGCTCCCACGGTCACTGAGATCGGCACGATCGACGCCACGTGGACGACGGGCAATCCTATCCGGTCAATCTCCTTTGCCAGCGTTGCGCCGCAACGCGTATCGGTCCCTCAGGTCGAGGTCAGGATCACGCCGTCAACGCCGGCCGCCAGAAGCCTTTCCCCGATCGCCTTGCCAAACCTCTGCGCGTTGGCCACCGAAGTGGCGTTGCCGACCGTGACGTAATACTCCCCGTGAAGACGGCCGATGATGCCACCCTTCTCCAGGGCGCGCGCCGCGTCCAACGGCAGTACTCTATCCGGATCTTCGTTCGCGTAGACTGGATCATAGCCGCCGTGACACGTCTGGTAGGCGTCCGCGGTCAGGTCATCTGTGCCGGCGATGCTGTACGCGGCGAACTTGGAAGCGCTGGCGGCCTCTATGCGGTCCGGGTTGCCTCGGGGGACAATGCCCCCTGTCGTTACCAGGGCGATGGTCGCCGCACTCAGTTCCTTGATCGCGGGGCTGGGGGGAATGCGCTCAAAGGTGGGCATCGGATACTCGGTCTGAAATGCCTCCCCCTTGAGTTTGGCCAGCAGCATGTCGACCGCTCGCTGCGCTCCGGTTCGCTCGACAAATGCGTGGACCCGTACGCCGCGGGGCAGGTATCCGTCCACCTGGGGAAGGCCAATCGGCTGTCCGAGGCCGAGCTTCCGCACGAAGCCGGCCAGCTTGGGAATCGTCTCTCTCATTCCTTGAACCGAGCGGGGCGCGGGGATCATGAAGACCTCCTTGCGGTAGAGCTCCACCCCAGGGTTCTCCTCGTACATGGCCGTAACCACCGGCACGCCCAGTCTCTTCATGACCGCAGTACACGCCGCTCCGCAGGCGATACCGTACCTGCCGGCATTGAATGCCGGGCCTGCCACGAAGACGTCCGGCCTGTGGGGCGCAACGAGATCCACGACCGCTTCTGCCGCGGCCTCTATGTTCTCGCCGAAGTAGTTGTCGCCGCAGACCACCGTAGCGACGATCTCCCCCTCGTCACCCAGCGCCTGCTGTAGGGGGATACCCGGGCCGACAGCACCCTTCTTGACCTGGGGTGGGATGCCGGCTTTCTCTTCGCCTCCTATTTGCGCGAAGAACTGGTTCAAGTAGTGGACCACTCTGTAGCGTCCCCGTACCATCCCTCTGCCCCCCGCTCCCCGATTGAGATCTCTAGTGCCCTTGCGCGGTCAACTTGCCAAGACCCAGTTGGCAGGTAGATCCCATGATGGCCTGTATCTCGACGCTCAGGACTCCATCGGCGGCAACGCTGCCAACGAATCCTCCAGCAATCACCTCCGCGGGCCTCAGGTCCCCAATGATCCGGTCCATAGGGGGCAGTGTGATCACCGCGTTCGCGTTCCCGACACTCACCACCGCGTCCGCCTGAGGCACCGTGTCTGCCAGCGACTGCGAGCTGCCGTCCCTGCCCGCGAACTCATCGGTGATCAGCACGGTCCTGATCCCGTAGTCCTCGATCTTCTTGCAGAGCATCATCACGTCAGCATCGGGATTGCCGAAGCCCTCTTTCGTAATGACAGCTCCGTCCGCGCCGAGCAGCTTCACCAGTTTGGCGGCATACCCCGAAGATCGTTCCTTGTCCGCCAAGGTGACGTTCAGATTGGTAACGACCACGCCGACGAAGTTGAGCTCGCTCCCGTGTCTTCGGTAGAGCTCCTCGATCACGGGATTGTTCAGATGATGATAGGTCGTGTGCTTGTCGCAGGCTGAGACGCAGTTGCCGCTCACTATCGCCCCATCCAATGGCTCATTGGGATGGATCAATGTGGGCAAGAGGCTCTTGGCGTCCGCCCCGTAGAGATAGGTATCGTGCAACAGCCCCTGTGACAACAGCGGGTACACATAGGCCACCCGCGGTAGAGTGGGGTCTATGGCTTCACCCAGCTCGTAGACCTGAACCTCATCAGGGACCACACCACGACTGGCTTCGCCCAGGTAGGCCGCCGCTCTCAGCCCGGCGAGACGTACCGCCTCTTCGTGCGCATGCTCGGGCAACCCATCCACGGGTTGCAGGATCAGGACCACGTTGTTCGCATCGGAGAACGGCGAGTACGCGGCAGCCGGACCGGTCATATCGACGAAGCCTTCCTGATAGCCGACGATCCTTCCCACGGTCAGAACCGTGGTCCCCCTGAGCACGTTGGTTCTGCCTGACCCGGCGGTCCTCATGCCGCCGGCCATTCCCGGATAGTAGCCCTCTGTACCGTCCGCCTTGATCCTCGGCTCGATCACGTCCTTGACCGGGATGATCCTCACACTCTCTCCGGGCCGTGCCAGCTCCACATCCGCCACGGCCAGCCGAGGGTCGCGCAGGGCGAGCGCAATCAGCTCGCTCTTGCTCACATAGAGAACGCCGTTCTCGATACGGGTCGTCTCGCCAAACTGAACATCGCGGATCTTGATTGTCCCCAGCTCCAGTCGCACGATGCGCCTCCTCGTGTCGATGGTGCAGGATCAGCGGTTTCGCCCTCACGATAGCACAAGCCCCCGCGGGGGGCCTAGTCCCCGGGACCGCGAAGGCAGGCCAAGAGGAGGCAAGCGCCGTGGCGGCGTAAGCTGAGATTGCACCCATCGGGGGAAGCCGCGCGCTGACCGGAATGAGCGACCTTCCGCATGAGAGAAGGCCTGGTCTCATGAAGGAACGCGTCCGCATAGCAATACTGACCATGGGATTCAGCGGATTGGTCGCTGAGATCCTCCTCTTGAGGGAGTTCCTGATAGTATTCTCCGGCAATGAGCTGTCTATAGGCATCGTTCTGGCCAACTGGCTCATCCTCGAGGCCTTCGGATCTTACGTTCTTGGCAGGAAAGCCGAGGGATGCCAGCGCAAGCTTGAGGCCTTTGCACTCATTACGGTTCTCTTCTCCATATCCTTGCTCGCGGCGGTCTTCCTGATTCGCGTCCTGAAAGGGACTATCGGCATTTCCATCGGCGAGAGCGTAGGCCTCCTGCCGATGTTCTGCTCCTCCTTTCTGATACTTCTGCCGGTGAGCGTGTTTCACGGCGCGTTGTTCACCTTCAGCTGCCAACTCTACTCAGTGTTCTCCGGCCAAGATGCTCCCTCTGCCGGCAGGGTCTACGCGTACGAGACGGTGGGCACCGTTGTCGGCGGAATCGCCTGCACCTACCTCCTGATCCCTCACCTTGACACATTTCAGGCATCCTCGGGGATAGCCGCCTTGAACTCCGCGGTAGTCCTTGCCCTACTCGCTCCTCACCCGAGAACCGGACCAGACAAGAAGGCAACTTTGGCGATCCTGACCGCTCTCACCCTTGCCTTCCTGATCCTGACGGGTCAGGCGCACAAGCTGCACCAGTATTCGATCAGGGCGCAATGGAGGAACCAGCACGTCGTACACTACGAGAACTCCCGGTACGGCAACATCTGCGTCATAGAGAACGAAGGCCAGTACACCTTCTTCCAGGATGGCGTTCCGAACATCATGACGCCCGTCCCTGACATAGGATTTGTCGAGGAGTTCGTTCACCTTCCGCTTCTGGCCCACCCCGAGCCCAGGAGACTCCTCATCCTGAGCGGCGGCGCAGGCGGCGTAATCAACGAGGCCCTAAGACACGCGTCAATAGAGGCGATTGACTACGCAGAACTTGACCCGCTGCTCATTGACCTGTTCAGGAAGTTCCCCACACGGCTTACGGAATCCGAACTCAACGACAGAAGGGTAAGGATAGAGCACGTGGATGGCCGCCTGCTGCTTAGGGCGACGCGGAACAAGTACGACCTCATCCTGATAGGAATCACCGAGCCGTCCAATCTTCAGGCAAACAGGTTCTTCACGAGGGAGTTCCTCTCCCTGGCAAGTGAAAGGATGAACGAGGGCGGCATACTCGTGCTTGGGCTGCCTGGCTCCCTGACCTACTCGAATCGGGAATTGAGAAACCTGAACAGCAGCATCTTCCATACCATGAGAACTGCCTTCCCCCATGTTCGAGTGATCCCTGGTGACGGCACCAACCTCTTCCTCCTGTCGGGCTCTGAGGAGATCCTGGCGCTTGACAGAGCACGGATAGTGGAGAGATTGACCCAGCGAGACATCAGGACAGATGTGATCATCCCATGGTACATCGAGCAGAAGTTGCACCGCGGATGGCAGGGCTGGTTCGCCGGCTTCATTGAGGGAAGTAGCCAGAGAATCAACTCCGACTTCAACCCAATAGGAGTGTTCTACAGCGTCTCGTATTGGAATGCGCTGTTTGCGCCTTCACTTCGGTGGCTCTTCGAGGAACTCGAGAGGGTGACCTTGAGGGCCATCGTCCTCTTGTTCGCGACTCTTGTCCTTCTCTACGTCCTGTTCCGGCCAAGGACCGCGCGACTCCTCCGCGCCGGCATAGCCCTGTGCATCTTCACGACCGGCTTTGCCGGGATGATATTCGGCCTCATGCTGATCTTCGCGTTCCAGTCAATCCACGGATATGTGTTCTCGTGGATCGGCCTGCTCGTGGCGTCCTTTATGGGCGGGGCGGCCTGCGGGGCAATGCTGATCGCGGCTGCCCTGGACCGGATGAAGAGCCCCTTTCGGCTCTTTGCGGGGATCGAACTGGCAATAATCGGCTTCTCCCTGGCATGCCCTTCCATGATCCTGGCCGCAAACGCGTATCTAGGCAGTCCGGAGGCGTTCTCCCTCCTCGCGCCGCTGTTCCTGGTTGTTTCGTTCGTCAGCGGACTCCTGGTTGGCTCCCAGTTTCCTCTGGCCAACAAGCTCCACCTGGGCAGCAGCGCAAGCATAACCAGAACGGCCGGCCTGCTCTATGCTTCTGACCTGTTGGGTGGGTGGCTTGGGGGGATCATAGGCGCTCTCGTGCTCCTGCCTGTGCTCGGCCTCGTTGGGACCTGCGTTACCGTGGGGCTGCTGAAACTGACAAGCTTCATTGTCATAACCGGCATGCCCAATCCGCAGTCGTGAGGAGGTGAAGAATGGACAGCCATCTCGTCAGGAGAATCACTCGACGGGACTCTCTCAGAATCACCGTCGCGCTATGTATGAGGATGGCGCTACCTGCAATCCTCCTCAGCTCCTGCAAGCGAGATACGTCTCGCACCCAGACAAAGCCGGCGACCGAGGCGCCCGGTCGTACAGGCCCTGGATTTGAACCCGGCTATCTCAGACTTCACAGAACAGGTGAACTACGAAAGCGAGCAGACAGGCTCTGGACGATCATGAAGAGCTGCCAGCTCTGCCCGAGGAGGTGCGGGGTCAACCGCCTCAATGGGGAGGTCGGGTTCTGCCGCGCGCCCGGCGCCACGCTTGTCGTTTCGGCGTCTCACCCCCACTTCGGCGAAGAGAGACCGCTCGTTGGGAATGGCGGCTCCGGAACGATCTTCATTACCCACTGCAACCTGCGGTGTGTGTTCTGCCAGAACTGGGAGATCAGCCAGCTGGGCCAGGGCTCCGAGACAGATACCGACAGAATGGCCCGGATGATAGTTTACCTTCAGGAGCTCGGCTGTCACAACATAAACATCGTCACCCCAACGCACTACTCCGCGCACCTCCTCAGGGCCCTCGACACAGCCGCGGGGGAGGGGCTGCGGCTGCCGATTGTGTACAACACCAGCGGTTGGGAGCGCCTTGAGATACTCAAGCTCCTCGATGGAGTCGTGGATATCTACCTGCCCGATTTCAAGTACTGGGACAGTCGCATGTCGGCCAAGTACTCGTCCGGGGCAGAGAGTTATCCCGAAGTGACAAAGGCGGCGATCCTCGAGATGCACCGCCAGGTCGGCGTGGCGAGACCTCCAGCAGACGGCATTCTGCAGAGGGGGCTGATCATCCGGCATCTGGTCATGCCGAACAACATAGGCGGCTCAGAGGAAGTCATGGAGTGGATAGCGGAGAACCTGCCCAAGGACACCTACGTCAACATCATGGCGCAGTATACCCCCCTCTACAAAGCATATGACTACCCCGAGATATCAAGGAGAGTGACAAGCGAGGAGTACAACAAGGTCGTACAGAGAGCAAAGGATGTGGGGCTTACGAATCTCGACGTTCAGGGATACTGGTGGATGCCGAAGTGACCGCGGCGTTCGCCTGCGGCGCTGGCAGAGGTGCCGATGGTCGAAAGCCCTTGCTGGGAGGGAGTTTCTGGCGCGCGAGGGAGTTACTGGCGCGCCCGGAGGGACTTGAACCCCCGACCTACGGCTCCGGAGGCCGCCGCTCTATCCACTGTCTGAAACCCGCTCCCAGCAAGGATTCCGGCGGGGTGAACCACGGCTTTCTTATCGGCCTGCTCCACCTTCTCCACCTCCCCGATGGTGTCCGGAGTGGGGGCACCCCCCCGCGCCCCGGCGCGCGATTCATGCCGCCTGTCTTTCCACAAACTCCCCACGAGGCTTGCCCTCGGTCATCTTGCCTCCGGTCATCTTGCCTGCGGCCGCTTCGGGTTCCTGCGGCGTCGTGCTCGGTGCCGGGCTGCGCTGCCTTCCTGGCGGTGGGGCGCGCAGTATCTCTGCAACCACGGACGTATTCCCGACGGGACGAACCATCCGCCGCACAACTTGCACCGACGGGCCGAGCGATGGCGTTGCACGCACCACCAGACTTCCGCCAGCGCAGCCTCGAAGAGGCTCTTGGTGCTGACAAACGACGTTGGCAGGGCGTCTATAGGAATCCTGAGTCCCCATTTTTTCCAAGCCTGCCAGGTTTTGTGTGGGTCGAGCACGTCCTGCTCCATCTTGGCAATCTCGGCCCTAAGGCTTACCGGCTTCCAGCGGCATTTGCGGCCCCCGCGCGCAAGAAGGGTTTCCACGGCCAGGTAGTACTCCCTCAGGAAGTCTCGATAGCGGTCCCACGGGTCGGGTTTCTGGCGGTGCCAGCGCAGGTATTTTGGAGCAGTTCCAGGTAACTCTTGGCCCGGCTCGGAAAGGTAGCGGTTAGCCAGCTCATTGAGCAGCCCCCGCTCCTTCTGAACAAGCCTGCGCTCGACAGGAGTGGCGTCTGCTCCCACACCAACGCGCCCTGCGGTGAACTCGGTGAGCAGGAATCCAATCGGCTTCATCTGAGGGCGAATCGTTCCATCGCTGGCAGTCATTTCTTGTGGGGCGAACTCCACGGCAAACCAAGGCTCCAGCACCTCGCGCGGGCCACCCCGTTCATCCGAAACGAAGTACAGGTCAACGCCCAGCCGGCCGTCCAGCGTCACGGTAGCCGCAAGTTTTCTTGCCTCAAGAGCCGAAACCGACGGCCGCAACGCCTTCACAGCGCGGGTCCTGGCTGACGTCACGATAGTGATGCCTCTTCTGTGTTGCTTCGTCTGCTCTTCATATTCTATGATTTTGCTAGATTTTCCTGTTGCAGCTGGTGGCAGTGGCGGCGGGTTGCACTTTGACAACTAAACGGGCGCCCGCGCGGTGACGGCGGCGCCCGTCGTCCGGCGGTGTCACCCGGGGCACGCCAACCCGGGAAGGCCGTCGTGCCGCTTGGCCAGCGGGTTTTGCAGTTTCCTTGCAGTTTCCATTTTCGATGCAAACACATAGTGAGGGTGAGACGATGGT